>NZ_JBAWTG010000008.1:0-119518 GCF_037106235.1 Methylobacterium nigriterrae
GAACTCCGGCGTGAACGTTCGTTTCGTTGTCCCCATCAGACACCTTCCAGCCCCCATGGGAGCGTAGCAGAGGTGTCCACTCATTCAGAGGAGGATCAGTCTGCGATACCGGCACCGGCATGGATCCGGAGACCCTGGGCCGCGCCTTCGAGCCGTTCTTCACCACGAAGCCCGTCGGCAAGGGATCGGGACTCGGCCTCGCGCAGGTCTACGGTTTCATGCGGCAGACCGGCGGCCATGTCGCGATCTATTCCGAACCCGGGCACGGCAGCACGATCAAGCTCTACTTCCCGCGCCTGAAGCGGGCCGTGCCGGAGATGCCGGACGAGGCGCGGCCCGCGATGGAGACACCGACGCTGATTCCGGGTGTGCTGGACCGTGCACCCGAACCTGGAATGACGGTCTTGGCGGTGGAGGACGATCCGATGGTTCGCGCCTTCACGGTGGCGGCCCTGGAGGAGGCGGATTATCGCGTGCTCCAGGCCGCCGAGGGACCCGAGGCGTTGACGCTTCTCGACGCGCATCCGGAGACGGCGCTGCTCTTCACCGACGTCGTTCTCTCCGGGCCGCTCGATGGCCGCCAACTCGCCGACGAGGCGTTGCGTCGGCAGCCCCGCCTCAAGGTTCTGTTCACCACCGGCTACACCCGCAATGCCATCATCCATCACGGCCGCCTGGACGAGGGCGTCAACCTTATCGGCAAGCCCTTCACGGCCGCGAGCCTGGGCCGCAAGGCCCGCGCGGTGCTGCTCGCCGAGTGACCGATGTGCCGAGGCCGGCTCGGCGAACCCGCGCAAGGGCTTGCTTCCGCCTCCTTTTCTGCCGAAGAGGGCAAATCAGCCGGAGCGACCCTGAGAGCGGCGGCCGGCGCGATGGACTGAAGAGGCACGGGAACCGATGAGTGAGATGGTGCGTGAGCTCGGCTCGGCCGATATCCAGACGGTGCTCGAGCTTCTGCCCCACCGCTATCCGTTCCTGATGATCGACCGGATTGTCGAGATCGACCGCGACGAGAGCTGCATCGGCATCAAGAACGTCACGATCAACGAGCCGCAATTCACCGGACATTTCCCGAACCTGCCGGTGTTCCCGGGCGTGCTGCTGATCGAGGGCATGGCCCAGACCGCGGGCGCCATCTGCTGCCGCCACATCATGACCGACGAGCTGCGCACCAAGCAGGTCTTCTTCATGACCATCGACAAGTGCAAGTTCCGCAAGCCCGTCGTGCCAGGCGACACGGTCCATTACCATATGAAGAAGCTCAACCAGCGCCGGACCATGTGGTGGTTCCGCGGCGAGGCCCGCGTCGGCGACACGCTCGTCGCGGAAGCCGAGATCGGCGCCATGCTGGTGACCGAGTGAGCGCCGCGATGATCCACCCGAGCGCGGTCATCGAGGACGGGGCCAGGGTCGGGGACGACGTCAGGGTCGGGCCATTCTGCCACATCGGCCCCGGCGTCGTTCTGGCGGAGGGCTGCGAGCTCGTCAGCCACGTGGTGGTCGCGGGCGATACGCATGTGGGCGCACGCACGAGGATCTATCCCTTCGCGTCGATCGGCCATCCGCCTCAGGACCTGAAATACCGCGGCGAAGCGTCGAGCCTCCGGGTCGGCGCCGAATGCTTGATCCGCGAGGGGGTCACGATGAACCCCGGAACCGCGGGCGGCGGCCTCGAGACGGTGGTGGGCGACCGCTGCACCTTCCTGGCCAATTCCCATGTCGGGCATGATTGCCACGTCGGAAACGGCGTCGTCTTTTCCAACAATGTGATGCTGGCCGGCCATTGCAGCGTCGGCGATTACGCGATCCTGGGCGGAGGTGCCGCCGTGATCCAGTTTGCGCGAGTCGGAGCGCATGCCTTCGTCGGCGGTCTCTCGGGATTGGAGAACGACTGCATCCCCTACGGGATGGTGCTGGGCAACCGCGCCTACCTGTCGGGCCTCAACGTCATCGGACTTCAGCGCCGCGGGTTTGCTCGCGAGGACATCCACGCCCTGAGGCGGGCCTATCGGGCCCTGTTCGCCGCCGAGGGCACCCTGATGGAGCGGGTCGAGGACGTGGCCGCGGAGTTCGAGAAGCACCCGGCCGTGAACGAGATCCTCAACTTCATCCGGGTCGGCGGCAAGCGCTCGATCTGCACGCCCCGCGAGGCGCCCGCGAGCGCGGCCTGAGCGGCGTCATGCCCAGCCTCTCGTCGCCGCATTCTGCCGGAGGCGTGCGGGAACGGGTCCTCGTTCTCGTGGCAGGGGCCGGCCGCCTGCCCGAACTCGTCGCCGAATCGCTGGAAAGGGCCGGGCGCCCCTTCAAGGTGCTCGGCGTGCGCGGCTTCACCGACCGGCCCTTGCGCGCCCGCGCGGATGCGACCGTCGACCTCCTCGATATCGCGGGCACGCTCCGCATCCTGCACCACTGGGGTCCGGCAGCCGTGGTGCCGGCCGGCGGCGTCGCTCGGCCGAGCCCGGCCGCCATTTTCAATGCCGCCGCGGCCGTGCGCAATCGCGATGCCCTGCGGGCCATCGCCGGGGGCGGCGACGACCGGCTCCTGCGCGCCGTCCTGGCGCTGCTGGAGGAGAATGGTCACGAGGTCCTCGGTGTCCACGAGGTCGCCCCGGACCTTCTGAGCCCTGCCGGCCGCCTTGGCCTCTATGGGCCGGATGAGGCCGCTCAAGGCTCGATTGCCACTGGCCGGGCGCTGCTCTCGGCGCTCTCGCCGTTCGATGTCGGGCAGGCTGCAATCGTGTCCGCGGATCGTGTCCTCGCGGTCGAGGGACCTGAGGGCACGGACCGGATGCTCGCGCGCGCCCGGGCCATCGGCCGCAAGCCGTTCGGGCGCGGCCGGCCGCTCGCGGCCACCGTCCTCGTTAAGGTCGCCAAGGACGGTCAGGATCTGCGCATCGACCTCCCGGCGATCGGGCCGCGGACGGTCGAGGCGGCGGCGGCTGCGGGCTGCGTCGGCATCGCGATCCAGGCGGGATGCACATTGGTGATCGACCGCCCTCAGACGGTCGCGGCCATCGATCGGCACGGCATGTTCCTCCTGGGTCTCGGAGCTGCCTCATGAGGGTCTGGCTGGTGGCCGGAGAGGATTCGGGCGATCAGCTCGGCGCCAAGCTGATGCGGAGCCTGCGCGATCTCGCGCCGGAGCCGATCTACTTCGGGGGGGTCGGCGGGGAAGCCATGGCCGCGCAGGGCTTCGCCTCGCTGTTTCCCCTCGATGACGTCGCCGTGATGGGCTATCTCCCCGTGCTCGCGCGTCTGCCGACGCTGCTCCGCCGCATCCGCGAGACCGTCGCCGACATTGTTGCGGCCAAGCCCGACATCCTCGTCATTATCGACAGCCCGGGTTTCACCCACGCCGTCGCGAAGCGCGTCCGCAAGGCAATGCCCAGCCTGCCGATCGTCGACTACGTGTCGCCGAGCGTCTGGGCCTGGCGTCCCTGGCGGGCAGCCGGCATGCGGCCCTTCATCGATCACGTGCTGGCGCTCCTGCCATTCGAGCCGGATGCGCACCGCCGTCTCAACGGGCCGGTCTGCACCTATGTCGGCCACCCGCTGATCGAGCGGCTGGCGGATCTTCGGCCCGATGCCCATGAGATTGCGGTCCGAGAGGCGCGTCCCTGGCAAGTCGCCGTGCTGCCGGGCTCGCGCCGCTCCGAGATCGAGCGGCTGATGCCGGTCTTCGGCGCTGCCCTGAAGTGCCTCGAAGAGCGCGTCGGATCGATCGAGGGGGTCCTTCCGGCCGTGACGCGCCATCGCGCCCTGATCGAGCGCCACGCCCGGGCTTGGGACATTCCGGTGCGCATCGTGCACGGAGAGGAGGCCAAGCTCCGGGTCTTCCGCCGCGCGCGCGCGGCGCTCGCGGCCTCCGGGACGGTCACGCTGGAACTGGCGCTGGCGGGCGTCCCGATGGTGGTTGCCTATAAGGTCTCGCGGATCGAGGAAGCGGTGGCGCGCAGCCTCATCCAGGTGCCGACCATCGTGCTGCCGAACCTGATCCTCGGCGAGAGCGCCATGCCGGAATTCGTTCAGTCCGACTGCACGGCCGAAGCGCTCGCCGACGCGCTCGCGCTCCTGATCGAGGACGGTCCCGCGCGGGCCGCTCAGGTCCGAGCGCTCGATCGGATCGACGGATTGATGCGTCTGCCCGACGGCGACGAGCCGAGCAGAAGCGCCGCGCGCATCGTGCTCGCGACCTGTTCCCCCCACGCCGCGTGAGCGAAAACGCGTGTTCCTCGGCAGCCTCGCGGTCTCGGCGCTTCGTAGAGCGCTGGGATCTCGCCCGCGCGTGATATACGCGCGGGCAACGCCATCTGGCCGCGACCCTATCCCTGAGTTCGGCCAGGCTCGTTCGACATGATGCCGAGCGGCAAAAAGGGTGCGCCGGAGCGCCCCTTCGCCATCCGCCCTCATCCGCGGTTGTTGATCGGCACGTATTCCCGCTTGTCCGGACCGATGTAGAGCTGGCGCGGACGGCCGATTTTCTGGGAGGGATCCTCGATCATCTCGGCCCATTGCGCGATCCAGCCGACGGTGCGGGCGAGCGCAAACAACACCGTGAACATGTCGGTCGGGAAGCCCATCGCCTTGAGGGTGATGCCCGAGTAGAAGTCGATGTTGGGGTAGAGCTTCTTCTCGATGAAGTACTCGTCCTTGAGCGCGATCTGCTCGAGTTGCACAGCGACTTCAAGCAGCGGATCGTCCTTGATGCCCAGCTCGCCGAGGACCTCGTGGGTCGTCTTCTGCATGATCCGCGCGCGGGGATCGTAGTTCTTGTAGACGCGATGGCCGAAGCCCATCAGGCGGAACGGATCGTTCTTGTCCTTGGCCTTGTCGACGTACTGCTTCACGCGGTCGGGCGTGCCGATCTCCATCAGCATCTTGAGCGCCGCCTCGTTCGCGCCGCCATGCGCCGGTCCCCACAGGCAGGCGATGCCGGCCGCGATGCAGGCGAACGGGTTGGCGCCCGACGAGCCGGCGAGGCGCACCGTCGAGGTCGAGGCGTTCTGCTCATGGTCAGCATGCAGGATAAAGATTCGATCCAGCGCGCGAGCAAAGATTGGGTTGATCTGATAATCTTCGCACGGTACAGCGAAGCACATCCGCAGAAAATTAGAAGTATAATCTAGCTCGTTCTTCGGATATACGAATGGCTGTCCGATCGAATACTTGTAAGCCATCGCCGCGAGCGTCGGCATCTTCGCAATCATGCGCATGGAAGCGACCATGCGCTGCTTCTCGTCCGAGATATCGGTCGAGTCGTGATAGAAGGCCGAGAGCGCGCCGACGCAGGCGACCATCACGGCCATCGGGTGGGCATCACGGCGGAAGCCCTGGAAGAAGCGGTTCATCTGGTCGTGCACCATGGTGTGGCGCGTGACCCGGTAGTCGAAATCCGCCTTCTGCGAGGGCGTCGGCAACTCGCCGAACAGCATCAGGTAGCAGGTCTCGAGGAAGTCGCCGTGCTCGGCCAACTGCTCGATCGGATAGCCGCGATAGAGCAGCACGCCCTCGTCACCGTCGATGTAGGTGATCTTCGATTCGCAGGACGCGGTCGAGGTGAAGCCGGGGTCGAAGGTGAAGACGCCGGTCTTCGCGTGCAGCTTGCCGATATCGATGACGTGCGGGCCGATCGTCCCGGTCTTGACCGGAAGGTCGATCTGCTTGTCGTCCACGGTGATGGTGCTGGATGCGCTCATGGAAACGTGGACCCTTTCCTAGCAACAGGACGGCGCCGGCCGGGGCGACGACATCAGCCTTAGCCGGGCCGGGGCGGAACGGCAGCTTTGCTGCGGTTGCTCACAGGACCAACCGGTTAACGGATCGGCCGGCTGCCAGCAACGGGGCGGGTGACATCCGCCCCGGAACACCAAGCGAAATCCGGGCCGCGGCCGAGGGCAGAAGCCGTTGCCGCGGGCTCCGCATCAGGTGCTCTGCGCCTGATCGCGCAGGCGCGCAAGGCTCTCGTCACGTCCGAGGACCGCCATCACGTCGAACAGCGGCGGAGAGGTCGTGCGCCCGGTCAGCGCCGCCCGCAGGGGCTGTGCCACTTGGCCGAGCTTGAGGGCCGCTCCCTCCGCAAAATGCCGCACTGCACCTTCCGTCGCGGCGGGGGACCATTCGGGAAGGGCTTCGAGAACAGGCAGGATCGCGGCGAGACGCGCGCGCGCCTCATTGCTCAGGAGGCCGAGCGCCTTCTCGTCGAGAGCGAGTGGCCGCGGAGCGTAGAGGTAGTACGCGCTGTCGATGAGCTCGACGAGGGTCTTGGCCCGCTCCTTCAGGCCGGGCATCGCAGACGTGAGCTTCGCCCGCAGATCCGGGGGCAGGGGCGCCGCGAGGCCGCGCTCGGCCCCGATCGTCGGCAGGACCGTCTCGATCGCGTCGACAAGGGCCGTGTCCTGCGAATTCCGGATATAAAGCCCGTTGAGATTCTCGAGCTTGGCGAAGTCGAACCGCGCCGGCGAGCGCCCAATCGACTTGAGGTCGAACGCCGAGATCATCTCCCCGGTCGAGAACACCTCCTGGTCGCCGTGGCTCCAGCCGAGGCGGACGAGGTAGTTGCGCAACGCCGCAGGCAGGTAGCCGAGATCGCGATAGGCATCGACGCCGAGGGCCCCGTGGCGCTTCGAGAGCTTCGCCCCGTCCGATCCGTGGATCAGCGGGATATGCGCCATGGTCGGCACGTCCCAGCCGAGGGCCTGATAGATCTGGCTCTGTCGGGCGGCGTTCGTCAGATGGTCGTCGCCGCGGATCACGTGGGTGACGCCCATGTCGTGGTCGTCGACGACGACTGCCAGCATGTAGGTCGGGTTGCCATCCGAGCGCAGCAGGACGAGGTCGTCGAGGTCGCGATTCTGCCAGGTGACGCGGCCCTGCACGCCATCATCGACGACGGTCTCGCCATCCGTCGGAGCCCGCAGGCGGATGACCGGCTTGATGCCGGCCGGCGCCTCCGCGAGATCGCGGTCGCGCCAGCGCCCATCGTAGCGCATCGGTCGTCCCTCGGCGCGGGCGGCCTCGCGCATCGCGGCCAGTTCCTCGGGCGTTGCGTAGCAGTGATAGGCGTTGCCCGAGGCGAGCAGGCTCTCGGCTACTTCCCGGTGCCGGGCCGCGCGGGCATACTGGTAGATGACGTCGCCGTCCCAATCGAGGCCGAGCCAGCGCATCCCATCGAGGATGGCGTCGATCGCTCCCTGTGTCGACCGCTCGCGGTCCGTGTCCTCGATCCGCAGCAGCATGCGGCCGCCGAACCGGCGCGCATAGAGCCAGTTGAACAGGGCGGTGCGGGCACCGCCGATATGGAGGTAGCCGGTGGGGGAGGGCGCGAAGCGCGTGACGACGGCTGACGACATCGATCCAGTTAGATGTTCGAGTGGGCGGACGCATGAATGGAACGGGGGCGGATCGGCCGGCCCGGTCGCGCGCCTGTAGCATGCGCGCGCGGATGCGTTAAGGAATCGTCGTAATGGCCGGCCGGTTCGGCCGGCGCGCGTAAGGACGATCGAACACCGATGAGCGAGGGAGGCGCAACGCCTGTCGGACGAGCTCTGGTCGCTCCGTCGCCCGTCCGGCTGCCCGCGCCGGCCGAATGGCTTCCCGCACTGCGGGATTTTACAGGGCTCGAACTGGCCCGGGAGGCCGAGCAGCGACGCCTCTTCCCCTGGCTCGCGGTCGCTTTCGGCGGTGGAATCCTCCTTTTCTTCACCGCGACCGACGGCGAACCCTCCATCGCCGCCCCCCTCGTCGCGGCCGCTGCTTGCCTCGCGGCGATTGTCGTTCTCGGCGCGCAGCCGCTCGCGCGCGCGATCATGCTCGGATTCTGTGCCGCCTTCCTGGGCTTTGCCGACGGTGCCTGGCGAGTCACCACGGTGGCGGCGCCGGTCCTCGCGCGCACCACCATCGCGCCACTGAGCGGTTTCATCGAAGCGCTCGACGAGCGCGACGCAGGCGCGCGTCTCATCATCCGTGTTGCCACCATCGGCACCCTCTCTGAGCAAGCCAAGCCGACCCGAGTCCGGGTGTCGTATCGCCAGGCACAAGCCCTCAAGCCGGGCGATTTCATCGCCGCAACGGCGCGCCTGCTGCCACCGCCTGAGGCCGCGCGCCCCGGCGGCTACGATTTCGCCCGAGACGCCTACTTTCGCGGAATCGGCGCCGTGGGCTCGCTGACGGGCAAGATCGAGGTTCGGCCACCACCGGGGCCGGTGCCGCTCGGGCTTCGAGCGGCGGCCACGATCGACGACGCGCGCAACGCCCTGACCCGACGCATCACCGACGCCAACGGCGGCCAGGCCGGGGCCGTGGCCGCGGCGCTCGTCACCGGCAAGCGCGGCCTGATCACGCAGGAGACGAATGATATCCTGCGGACGGCCGGGATCTATCATGTCGTGTCGATATCTGGGCTGCACATGGTTCTGGCGGCTGGCGTCGTGTTCTGGTTTGTGCGAGCCATTCTCGCCCTGGTTCCGATCCTAGCCCTCCGTCTGCCGATCAAGAAGATCGCCGCCGGCTTCGCAATGGTCGGGGTGACCGCCTACTGCGCCTTTTCCGGTTGGGATATCGCCGCCGAGCGGTCACTGATCATGACCTTGATCATGCTCGGAGCGATCCTGGTCGACAGGCCAGCGCTCAGCATGCGCAATCTCGCACTCGCGGCAATCGTGGCCCTGGCGCGCGAGCCGGAGGGCTTGCTCGGACCAAGCTTCCAGATGTCGTTCGGCGCCGTCGCCGGCCTGATTGCCTGCTCGCGCTGGCTCGATGGGCGCCTGTTCCGGCGGGAGGGTGCCGGAGCGATCGGCCGAGCCATCGCCGTTGTGGCGTCCGCCGTGGTGGGTACGCTGCTCACCACGCTTGTCGCGCAGATCGCGACGGCTCCCTTCGCGACGTATCACTTCCAGACGATCCAGCCCTTTGGCCTGGTGGGCAATGCACTCACGCTGCCGCTCGTGTCGCTCGCCGTCATGCCCGCCGCCGTGATCGGCATCCTCGCCTATCCCCTCGCGCTCGATCAGCCGGTGTGGTGGCTGATGGGGCTCGCCGTGCGCGGCATGCTGTCGATCTCGACCTGGATCGGCGGTTTCGGTCAAGCCAACTTGGTGGTGCCCGCTTTCGGTACGGGTGCCATGGCGCTTCTCGCCGCCGGCCTCTTGCTGGCGACCCTGCCGGTCTCTCGATTGCGCTGGCTTGCTGTGCTCCCGGTAATGATCGGACTGGGCTTCGCCGCAAGTCCACAACGCTTCGATATCTTCATCGACCGCGACGGGAGCGGCGCGGCCGTCCGGGACCGCTCGGGACGCCTTGTCGTCCTCGGCCGACCCCCACCGTTTGTTCTGGAACAATGGTTGAAGGCCGATGGCGACGCCCGCAAGCCGGACGATTTGGCGCGAGGCGAATCCTGCGATCGACTCGGGTGTACGAGACGGACGGCCGACGGCCGACAGGTCGCATGGCTGCGGGACAAGCGCGGTTTCCCGGAAGACTGCGCCCGCGCCGACATCCTGATCACGACCCGAACGGCGCCGGCGGCCTGTGCTGCCAGCCTCGTGATCGACAGGGCCTATCTCGAACGCTTCGGGGCCACTGCGATCCGCTTCACCGCGAGCGGCCCAATCATCTCCCATGCGAGGCCGGCGAACGCATCGCTGCCATGGCGCTCCGGTCACCGGACAGGTCTCGAACAGAAGGCGTCCGTTCAGCTCAGGCTAACCAAGTCGCCCAGTCGACAAGCGGAGGATCCTGACGAGGCGGATGCAAGTACCGACAACCGCCCCGAAACCGTTCAGTAGCGCCGGACGAGACTCACAAGCCGACCTTGGATTTGAACGCGGTCCGGACCGAGGACACGCGTCTCGTAAGCCGGGTTGGCCGCCTCCAGCGCAATCGACGAGCCGCGTCGCCGAAGACGCTTCAAGGTCGCCTCCTCATCGTCGATCAGGGCCACGATGATGTCGCCCGTGTTCGCCGTATCCTGCTTGCGGATCACCACGAGATCGCCGTCCAGGATCCCGGCCTCGATCATCGAGTCGCCGCGGACTTCGAGAGCATAGTGCTCGCCGCCTGCCAGGAAGTCGGGCGACATCGTGATGGAGTGGCTCTGGTTCTGAATTGCCGAGATCGGCGTGCCCGCCGCGATGCGGCCCATCACCGGGATCGTCATGGCGCGACCGTTCTCGTCCGTCGCCTGCGTCATGGGGGTCTTGACGGACGGAATCTTCGCCCGACCACCCTCGACCACGCTCGGCGTGAATCGGCGAACCTCGCCGTTGCCGGCGCCGGCATTCGCACCTGAGAGACTCTCGGGCATCCGGATGACCTCGATCGCTCGCGCGCGATTGGGCAGGCGCCGGAGGAATCCCCGCTCCTCCAAAGCCGTGATCAGTCGATGGATGCCGGATTTCGACTTCAGATCGAGCGCGTCCTTCATCTCATCGAAGGAGGGGGGTACGCCGCTTTCCCGCATGCGCTGCTGGATGAAACGGAGCAGATCCAGCTGTTTACGCGTCAGCATTCCGCAGACTCATCGCTCAAGACGAGCGCCGGC
This sequence comes from Methylobacterium nigriterrae, assembly GCF_037106235.1. NCBI lineage: Bacteria > Pseudomonadati > Pseudomonadota > Alphaproteobacteria > Hyphomicrobiales > Methylobacteriaceae > Methylobacterium > Methylobacterium nigriterrae. The sequence continues at coordinate 10,538 of NZ_JBAWTG010000008.1, forward strand.
ATCGACGCTCGCGGAAACAAACCGCGAACACGTTAAACGTTCCACAAGTGTTCTGCAAGGGTTCGCCGTGGTGGAGGTGTCATCACCTCACGGTGCCCCTGCGCCGATACTCCGACCCGTCGATGGTCCGCCGAAACGTGATGCCAAGTCGTGCATGGGCACGGAGCCTTTAAAGAGCGCTATAGCCCCGCGGCCTAAGTGCTGCAGCGTGTCGCTCGGCAGCCGCATCCTGCTTCGAAGCAGAGAAATTCCCGTAAAAGAGTGTGATCAAGATCACATTCGGGATTTTGGTGGAAGCATACGATGATTTGAGAGCACGTTCAGCCTCTCGCATCGATGCAAGAACTTCGGCGTTCATCGTTCGAAATCAGGAGCATTATATGATCAAATTCGGCATGATTGCGGTTGCACTGACGATCGCTACGACGCTCATATGGCTGGCCTTGATGCCGCAGCCTTCTGTGCCTCAGGGCAGGGCGTCTGCAGGGATCGACATTCAGGAACTGACACGGCACACGCAAGCCACCACCAACTCGGCCTACGATGCCTTCTGATGGCCATCTGGCCGCGTTCGATCTTCAGCGAGGAAGGAGCAACCCAAGCTCAAAGGCTGGCCGCTGTTGCGCACAACGATGCCCGCGGGCGACCTTGGACAGACTATCGCCCGCGTGCGTGCCGCGCGCGTGGGCGCCGCCCGCTCTTGGTGACCAGCACCTTTATCGGCTCGGACATAATCGGCGGATTGTGCGGCACGTGGTCGGTATCCGCTAGCACGAGTTGGAGCGTGTGGGTGCCGAGCGGGAGCGTCACCTGAGCTTCGGTCTGCCCGAGCCCGAAATGCAAATGATTGAAATCATTCGGAATGCGTTCATCCGGCGAGCGCAGAGGCGCGTCGATCAGCAGATGGTGATGGCCGGTGTTCGCCTTGTCGAAGCCCGCTGGCGCCACGCCCATTCCGACGAGGCCGAACCGGATCGTTGTCTTGCGCGAGACCACTGCGCCGTTGTGAGGCTGCACGAAATAGACACGTGCTCCAGGGGGCGATGATCTCCGCACCGTCGGGGCCGCCGCTGCGGCCGCGCCCGCCGGCGCCTCGACGACCCGGACTTTCACGACGTCCGAGGCGACGGGCGGGTTGTGCGGGATATGATCCTTGTCGGCCAGCAGCAATTGCAGCGTGTGCTCGCCGGGCGGCAGGTCGATCTCCGCCTCGGTCTGGCCGGCTCCGAAATGCAGGTGATTGAAGTCGTTCGGAATCGGCCTGTCGACCGGCGGCATCGCAACGTCGATCAGCAGATGGTGGTGGCCCGAGTTGATGCGGTCCGATCCAGCCGGCGCCACGCCCATGTTCCGTAGCCCGAATCGAATCATCGCCTTGCGGGGCAGGACCGCGCCATCCTTGATGTCGATGAAATAGACGGCCGCGCCGGGCGCCGCCGGCGTCGGCCCGGCCTTGGTCTCCTGCGCGACGGCCGCTCCGGTGATCAGGAGCAGCGGAGCCGCGAGGCCGCAGCACCGGTGGACCCATCCCGATGACGCTCCCATCACATTCCTCCCGCTGCCAAGCATAGCATTGCGAAATGCCAATAGGCGCACGTTCCGTGGCCGCACGCCGAGCCGGAAAAAAGGCGTAGGACCCTCTAAAAAGAGCAATCTCCATACCCAAAAAGTTGTAATTACTGGCGATGGGCGCGTACCCAGAATACCAATACCCGTCGAACAGGCTACCGTAGCTCTATGCCCGGCGATTCGTCACGTTAGAATCGGTGGTCTCGGTGAGATGGATGATCCTCAGGCCGCCCCCGATGATAGGATTGATGTCCAAGAGATTTTGCCCTACGGCCGCCAGAAAATCCGACGCTCGGAGCGACGGTCGAGGCGCGCGCGACGCGACGGTTCGTCCTGCGGCTCGGAGAGCCCGGACCATGCTTGTCCGGTTGGCGTTGATCGCCGTCACCCTGCTGCTCGCCGACTTGGCTTCCGCGCAGGGAACCACGGGCACGGCACGGCGGTTCGCCCTGCTCATCGCGAACGTCCGTTATCCAGACGCCAATGTTCCACTGCCGACGGTGGGCAAGGACGCGCGATCCCTTGCCGATGAATTGCGGCGCAATGATTTCGACGTGGAGTTGCGCGAGAACCTGACGCGGGAGGATGCACAGAGCGCACTGGATGCCTTCTACGCAAAGATCAATGCTGGATCGGCGGCGCTCTTCTATTTCGGCGGCTTCGGGATCCAGGTCGGGCGCCAGAGCTACCTCCTCCCGGTCAATGCGCAGATCTGGTCGGAGACCGAGACGCGCCGCGACAGCATCAACCTCGATACCGTGCTCACGGAGATGAATCGCCGTGGCGCCCAGGTGAAGATCGCGATCGTCGACGCTGCCCGATCGAATCCTTACGAGCGCCGTTTCCGTGCCTCGTCCGCGGGTCTTGCGCCCGTCGATGCACCCGAGGGAACCCTCGTCCTCCTCGCAGCGCCTCCCGGCAAGGTGGTGCGGGACGGAAGCGGAGACCTGAGCCTCTTCATGGGTGAGTTGCTCAAGGAACTGCGCACGCCCAACCTCACGGCGGAAGAGGCCTTCGCCCATACGCGGATGGGCGTTTCGCGTGCGTCGAACGCTGAGCAGGTCCCCTGGGTGGCATCCTCCCTCATGGAGGAGTTCCATTTTTCCAAGCCGACCGCCGCTGGCATCCCGTCATCACCCGGCCCGGTGGTGCGGGCGCCCGACGATGCCGCGCAGCCGCGCACCGGGCGCCAGCGCGCTCCCGCCGCAGCACCCGCCCAGCAATCATCGGCCTCTCCAATCGTGGCTCCGAGTCCGCCGCCGACACCGCCCGCACCGGCGCAGCCGCAACTGGCCGCGCTGCCGCCACCGGCACCCGTTCCTCCGGCCGCTTCGCAGACGGGGCAGTCTTTTCGGGACTGTGGCGACTGTCCCGAGATGGTTGTGCTGCCCGCGGGCTCCTTCGAGATGGGGTCCAGCGCGGCGCCCTTCGAACGCCCGGTCCACCGCGTCACCATCGCGAAGCCCTTCGCGATCGCGCGCTACGAGACGACAGTCGACGAGTGGAATCGCTGTGTCGAGAGCGGCGCCTGCAAGTTCCGGCCGCCAGAGGCTGGTCCCGGTTCGGGCAACAAGCCCGTGACGAACGTCAGTTGGTACGATGCCAAGGATTATGCCGGCTGGCTCTCTGCCAAGACCCATCAGACCTACCGCCTGCCGACCGAGGCGGAATGGGAATATGCAGCCCATGGCGGAACGGGATCAGCCTTTGCCTGGGGACCGCAGGTCGGCGTTGCGAAGGCGAATTGCCGAGACTGCCGTCCGGGCACCAGCCCCCAGATCCTCGAAGCCGGGCATTTCCCACCGAATGGATACGGACTGTTCGACCTCGCCGGGAATGCCGCGGAATGGGTCGAGGATTGCTGGAACGACGATTACCGCGGAGCTCCCCAGGACGGAAAGGCATGGATGCGCGGCAATTGCAGTCAGCGGGTGCTGCGCGGCGGGTCCTTCGACAGCGCGGCGAGCTACGTCAAACCCTCGGCGCGCTTCCGGTACGATGCGGATGTGCGGTATTACGCCAACGGCTTTCGCGTCGTCCGGACCACGCCGTGACGCCCAGGGCCGGTGTCACCAGCGAGCGTCGACACCGTCGGAATGGCCCGCATGGCGGGACAGCGCCTCCTTGTCCCGCAGCAGGATGCAGCCGCGCTTGAGGTCGAGATGTCCGGCTTTCCGCCATGCCTGAAGCTGCCGGTTCACGCTCTCGCGGGTACTGCCGACATAGGCGCCGAGTTGTTCCTGCGAGATCTGGATCTCGCTGCCGAAATCCTCGGCGAGGACGGTGAGGCGCCGCGCCAAGCGGGTCGCGAGGGGAAGCACGGTCATCTCGTTCATCTGGCCTGCGATGTAGCGGACGCGGGCACAGAGCAACTCGATCAGCTTGATGGCGATGGCCGGTTCGCGGGCGAGATAGGCGAGGACATCCGATCGGCGCAGGACGAAAAGCTCGGTCGCCTCCACCGCGACAGCGTCCGCCGTGCGCGGCCGGCCGTCGAGAAGCGCTACCTCCCCGAAGAGGTCGCCCGATCCGAGCGTGTTGAGCAGGACGCGCTTGCCAGAGGCCGTACCGGTCTCGATCAGCACCTCGCCGCGGCGGATGCCGTAGAGTGCGTCGCCCGGATCGTTCTCGCGGAACAGGACTTCGCCTGCACGCAGGGTCCGGGTCGTGCACATCGCCGCGAGCGCGTCGATCACGTTGGGCCCAAGATCGGAGAACAGCGGATTGAGCCGGAGAAGGACGCTGAAATCGGAGACTTTGGTCATCATTGACCTCGACGGCAGTCCAGGCCCGACCTGTCAAGTCGCCTCGAACGGTCGGCCTCGGCACCTGCGGGCCCGCGTCACGGACGAGCACGGTGCGAGACCCGGCGAGCCGTTGCGGCGAAGCCCGCACGGCCTGCTTAGAAGTGCGCCCACGGTCCCTCATTCACGAATGTTATATCGTCGGTCTCCGGGTAAGCCGACATTCCCAAATCGAGACCGGCGCGCTGGTTGCCGAAAGATCGGTGTCGGGCTTCTCGGTCAACGGAGGGCATGATGGGGGGGCGTGCGTCGGATGGAGAACGGCGCCGTCACAGGGCGCCTCCATGAACTTGCGAGCCCGTATCGCTAAGCACGTCCTGCTCAAACCGTCCTGGCGCGGCAGCCTCTTTCGGAAATACGTGCTGACCCTCGTCAGCTTGGTCGCGCTCGTCCTATCGATCAACGCGGTCGTTGAAACCTGGATCCTGTATCGGCAGACCAGGACCGGTGTCGCCCGGGCACAGGCGGATTACGCCGCGGCGGCCGCATCCGCGATGCAGGACGCCCTGTCCGAACTTGAGCGCCAGGTGAGTTGGGTGACGCGCGCAAGCGCCGTCACATTGGCGCAGCACCGCGACGACTACGATCTGCTCCTTCAGCAAGCACCATCCGTTCTGGCGCTCGCCTTCGTCGACGGCAAGGGCCGCGAGCAGGTCCGCGTTCGTCGCAGCAGCACGCCGATGCCTGACCATCTGCCGGACGTGACGGCTCTGTCGGGGCATGCCGGTTTCGGCAAGCCGTATTTCATCGGTGCTGAACCCTTCGCGCCCCTGTCGATTCGACATTCCGGCATCGACGCCGGCGTGACGGTGGCGCAAGTCAGCCTCGACGGCCTATCTGGCGCGTTTCCTTCCGGCATTCCCGGAGCGAGCGGCTCCGCCTACCTGGCCGGTGACGGCGAGCGCGTGGTCGCGCGGTCCCCCAAGAGTCCTCTCGCCGTCGGGGACGAGATCGGCACGCTTCCCCAGGTTTCCGCGTCGGCTGGCGAGGCGGGCGTGACCGGACGCGATCCGAGCGGGCGGCTCGTGATCGCGTCCCAAGCCGCTGTCGCGACGCTGCCATCGCGCGTGATCGTCGAGCAGCCGCTCATCGAAGCGTTCGCACCGATCCGCGATCTTCTTCTGCGCCTCGCATCCCTGCTCGCCTTCGGGCTCGTGGTTGCGATCTGCGCGAGCCTCGTGCTGGCTCGCCGCCTCATCGTGCCGATCCGCGCCCTCCATGCCGGCGCCGAACATCTCGCCGCGAACCGGTTCGACCATCGCATCGAGCTGCGGACCGGTGACGAGTTCGAGCACCTCGCCGACCGCTTCAACCACATGGCCGACCAACTCTCGGGATCCTATGCGCGCCTCGAGGGTGAGATCGAGAAGCGGACACGCGCCCTGGCCCGTTCCGTGGACGAGCTCAAGGCTCTCGAGGAAGCGGGCCGCGCCATCGTGTCATCCCTGAACCTCGACGAGGTTGTCGCGGCGATCGCGGCGCGGGCCGTCGCCCTCACAGGCGCCGAGGCCGGTGCGATCTATCTGATCGACGCCGCGTCGAGGACGCTCGCTCTGGCAGGATCCCGCAAGCTTGACTCTGCTCCGGAGGACAGCCTGAGAAGTCTGCAGCCGGAGGCGGAGCAGTTTTTTCCCAGCGCAGCACCGTTTCAGGGCACGATCGAAATACCTGACCTCTCCGGCGCGTCCTGGATCCGACCGGCTAACCTTGACGCGCACGGCTTTCGCGCCGGCCTCGTGATTCCCCTGGCCGATGTCGAAGGTCCGCTCGGCCTCGTGCTGCTGATGCGGGGACAGAGCGGGTCCTTCACGGATGCCTCGGCAAATGTCGTCCAAACCTTCGCCCATCAGGCCGTGCTGGCGATCCGCAATGCGAGCCTCTTCCATCAGGTCGACGAGAAAGGCCGCCAACTCGCTGCGGCGGACCTGCACAAGACGCAATTCTTCGCCAATATGAGCCACGAGCTCCGCACGCCCCTCAACGCCGTGCTGGGCTATTCCGAACTCTTGGTAGATGGACTCTACGGGCCGCTCAGCGAAAGGGCGCTCGATGCGCTCGAGCGCATCCAGATCAATGGCCGGCACCTTCTCAGCCTGATCAACGATGTCCTGGATTTCACCAAGATCGAGGCGGGTTCTCTGACCTTGAGCTTCCAGGACTACTCGATGCCGGCGATGATCCAATCGGTCGCCGATGCGGCCGCGTCGCTGGCACAGAACAAGAGCTTGGCGCTCACCGTCGAGACCGAGGAGGGGCTGCCGGTGGGGCAGGGGGACGAGCGACGTCTGACCCAGGTGCTGATGAACCTCGTCGGCAATGCCATCAAGTTCACGGAAGAAGGTTCAGTCCGGGTCACCGCAACGGCTTCGGGCGGCTGGTTCACCGTCACGGTCACCGATACCGGCCCAGGCATCGCCGCGGCGGATCAGGAGCGCATCTTCGATGAGTTCCAGCAGATTGACAGCTCCAGCACGCGCAAGCAGGGGGGAACGGGACTCGGCCTGTCGATCTCCCGAAAGCTTGTGTTGCTGCATGGTGGCCGGATCGAGGTGGAATCCGAAGTCGGGCGGGGCGCTGCCTTCCGGGTGATCCTGCCGATCCGGGCCAGTGAGGAAAGGCAGGCGGCTTGATGAAACGCATCCTGGTCGTGGAGGATACCGAGGACAACCGCCGTATCCTGCGCGATCTTCTCACGGGCGCTGGCTACGCGCTGCTCGAGGCGACGGACGGGAGCGGCGGCGTGGAACTCGCGGTTCAGGAGAAGCCGGATCTCGTGCTGATGGACATCCAGCTACCGGTCATGGACGGGTACGAGGCGACGCGCCGCCTCAAGGCCGACCCGTCGACGCGCCATATCCCGGTTGTTGCCGTCACGTCCTACGCACTCTCAGGCGACGAGGGCAAGGCGCTCGCGGCAGGCTGCGACGCCTACGTCGCGAAGCCGTTCAGTCCGCGGAAGATCCTCGGTCTGGTACGGCAGATCCTCAACGAACCCTGACCGCGGAGGCTCACCATGCCGGCCCGCATTCTTGCAGTCGACGACGCTCCTGAAAACCTCGAGATCCTGAAGGTCCGGCTGGAGTCAGGCGGATACGAGGTGGTTACCGCGCGAGATGGTGAGGAAGGGCTCGCCCGAGCCCAGGAGACGAACCCCGATCTCATTCTTCTCGACATCATGATGCCGAAGCTGAGCGGCATCGACGTCCTGCGCGAGCTGAAGCGTCACGAGACGCTCAAATTCGTGCCGGTCATCCTCCTGACTGCGCGGGCCGAGACCAAGGACATCGTCAGCGGTCTCGATGCCGGCGGCGACGATTACCTGACAAAACCCTACGAGCATGCGGCGCTCATGGCGCGGGTGCGCTCCATGCTGCGCATCAAGGCATTGAATGACACCGTTCGTGCTCAGGCCGAGACGCTGGAAGCGCAGAAGGCCGAACTCGCCCGTTACAATACTCTGCTCGCCGAGCGGGTCGAGACGCAGGTGGGTGAGATCGAGCGGATCGGCCGGCTCCGGCGTTTCCTGTCTCCGCAGATCGCCGACCTGATTGCGGCCGAGGGAAACGACCGCTCACTTCTTGAGAGCCACCGGCGTGAGATCTCGGTCGTGTTCTGCGACCTGCGCGGCTTCACGGCCTTCACCGACACGGCAGCGCCCGAGGACGCTCTGCAGGTGCTGCGCGAGTATCATGCGGCAACAGGCGAAATCATCTCGGAATTCGAGGGAACGTTGGAGCACTTCGCCGGCGACGGCATCATGGTGTTCTTCAACGATCCCTTGCCCTGCGCCGATCACCCGGTGCGCGCCGCCCGAATGGCGCTGGCGATGCGGGACCGGATCGCCGCGCTCTCGGTTCAGTGGGACAAGCGCGGCTACACAATCGGCTTCGGCATCGGGATCGCTGTGGGCTACGCGACGCTCGGCCAATTCGGCTTCGAGGGCCGGCTCGAGTACGGGGCATTCGGCAGCGTGACGAATCTCGCCTCGCGCCTTTGCGACGAGGCGGCATCCGGCCAGATCATCGTGAGCCAGCGCACGCAGCACCTGACCGAGCGCGTCGTCGAGACCGTGCCGCTCGGTCAGCTGAAGCTGAAGGGCTTTTACCGGCCGGTCACAGCCTACGATCTCGTGGCCTTGCGCGCCACGAGTGATTGAAGCCGGGCCGAACCTTCGTCCGATCCCGTGGTCACTCCATCATCGGCGAGCGCGTGCAGCGTTGCGCAGAAATCTCCCGGGCGTGCCTTCGAGGCTAACCCGGAATGGCGATCATACGCCCCGCCTGACTCATGGCATCCCAGACCGCATGAGGCTGACACTGCGAGGGTGAGGTGCGTCACAGTCGGGGGAGTTGCTCGGTGGAATAGTCGCATCGAAACGTCAGGAGGTTCCCATGACCCTCACGATCTTCGATCCCCGTACCGGCCACAACGTGACGATCGAGGTCCCGGCCCCCTCATCTGCCGCGCGTACCCGGTAAGGAGGTCGCGATGAAGCGGTCGAGCGAAATGCGAGCCAAGAGTTGGGTCCTACGCGAGCTCGATCGGCAACTCGCCCTTCATCGCGGCGGGAGCCGGCCCAATGCCCGATCGTCCCAGACCAGGATCGGTCGAAGCAGCGGCGACGCGTAGGCGCTGCTCACCTCGCAGCTTGCCTGCTCCGATGCGAGTCGAGGCACCCGGGATGCCGGTCGTTTCAAGCCGAAGCAGGATGATTGAACATGGAAACCGAAGCCCTCGAACGGCCCGCCGATCTCAAGATATGGCACGCCATGCCCGCGTGCTTCTCGCCCGCTCAGCCTGAGCGGTTCGGCAGCCTGCGGGAGGCGATCGCCGCAGCGGCTGCAGCGCTCGACGATCCGGACAAGCAACCTTGGATCGTCACGTCGGACGGCGATCTGCTCGCGCCGATATGGATCCGGACCTATCTGAACTGAATCGGCACGAGGCCCGAACAAGCTCGGTGCCTCGACGAACCGAGCAGGCTGATCGAGACTTGTCGGCACGAGCGTCTGGCCCAGCCCGGTGCGGCTTTCCATACTGGCGCAGCATCTCTCGCGCAGCGTCCGCGTTGTTCCGCCCGGGCACACGAGGCGCGGATGGCGATTTTCTTCACGAGCGACACTCATTTCGGCGATCCGCGGGTCCTGCGTCTCGACCGACGGCCCTTCCCTGACCTCGCGTCTCATGACGCTGCCCTGATTGCGAACTGGAACGCCATCGTGCGTCCCGACGACGAGGTTTGGCATCTCGGGGATTTCGCGCTCGGCCCACCTGCCGAGCGCGTGCGTGAGATCCTCGATGTCCTGAACGGCACGAAGCGCCTGATCATCGGCAACAACGATGGGCCTGGGACGATCGAGGCGCCGGGATGGGCGGCCGTCGGCCATTATGCCGAGATCGCCGTCGATGACCGGCGCCTCGTTCTGTGCCACTACGCTTTCCGGACATGGAACGGGATTGGCCGGGGCGCCGTGAATCTGCACGGTCACTCTCATGGGCGGCTTAAGCCGATCCCCCGGCAGTACGATGTCGGCGTCGATGCCCAGCGCCTCCACCCCGTCCACCTCGCGACGATCCTCGCGTCGCGCCGCCGTCGAACGAAGCTTGAGTGACGAGCGGAACCATCCCGACGGCTGCCCCGTTTCTGCACCTGAACAGGCGATGATCGAGCGTTTTTAAACTTAGGCTGTGCAAATGACGCGCGCTCGCGTGACCAAGTCTACGGTGCCCCATGTTGAAGGCTACTCTCTCAGCTCTTGTCGGGCTGAGCCTGATTGCTTGTGCTGTCCCTGCCTCGGCTCTGCCATCATGCCTGGAGGCTCAGCGCAAAGTCGATGAGGCGAATGCCTTGCGCTTCCAGGCCCGGCAGGAGGCGCGCTTCGGCAACCATGATCGCGTCTGCGATACTCTTGACGAAGTCGGCGACCGCTACAACGAAGCCCGGGACGCTTTCGAGGATTGCGGCGCGGGCGTCATCGCCATCGATCTACGTAGCGAGTTGCGCGCGCTGCGCGCAGCGAAGCGCGTGAACCGCTGCGACTGACTGCGTGCGGCCACGCACACCCGACCGGATCCATTCAGGACATCTTCCACATCAGATGCGGCGATCGAGTCGCGAGAGAGGCTGCTGCCATGACTGCTCAGACCAAAGTCGTCGCCGTCGAAGCGATGGCCGCCACAGGCCCGTCCTTCGCAGCTGCTCTGTGCGGCTTCCTCAGCACCACCGTCGCCACTACCATGCTGATGTTCCTGCTCAGCAGCGTCTGAACCCACATCCGCGCCGTTACTGCGGAGCAACCGACCAGAAGCGGCGCTTCGACAGCAGCATCTCGGGACTACCGACTTTCGGCGCGTCCACGGCCTTCGGCGAGCAGGGTTCGGGGCGCAGCACGGGTCCTGGCATCACGACGGCCGGCCCCTGCGCCCGCAAACCCAACCGGATCTGAACCTCCGGATGTCGGGCTGCCGCGATCGTTGCTACGCAGGCGATCAGGCCACCGGCGACCAAACCGAGCACAAAATTCATCATCCCGGCGGATTCCCGCGTCTGATCGTTTCCGATTTCCGTCGCGCGATCGCTCAAGGTTCCTGACGGACCTTGTCGGCACGAATGCGGCAGGATCACGCATTACCTTGTTTTAAGACGGTGCTGTCTAGCCTCGGGTGCGGTGATTCGTGGAAACGGCCGCGCTGTTGGGGGGAAGGCGTCGATGTCCTATGGTGCGAGCGCATATGCGAGGGTCTCGCAGGTCGCGATGTCGCCGCGCGAGGCCGAAGCAGCTGTCCTGATCAAGGCGGCGCGTCAGCTTCAGAGCGTTCGCGACGATTGGGCGAATCAGGCGCCGGCCCTCAATCAGGCGCTCGTTTTTAACCAGAAAGTATGGACGATTCTCGCCTCGGCCGCGACGGAGGCGGACAATCCGCTGCCGCCCGACGTCAAGCAAAATTTGGCGAATCTCGCCGTGTTCGTTTTCAGGCGCATCATCGATACCATGGCGGAACCGAAGGCCGACAAACTCTCGGCGCTGATCTCGATCAACCACAACCTCGCCGCAGGTTTGCACGGCCGGTGAGGCCGTGTCCTGCGGATGTCCGGGATTCACGCACGTCCCGCGAAGAAATCGCCGATCGCATCGATCATGTAGCCGATGGCATCTGGAACGAGGCCGGGATAAACGCCGATCCAGAACGTGTCGTTCATGACGCGATCGCTCGCAGCAAGATCGCCAATGGTGCGGAAGCTCCGCTCACGCATGTAGGGTTGGCGGGTCAGGTTCCCGCCGAACAACAGACGCGTGCCGATCCGTCGACCGTTGAGGAATTCGACGAGCGCATTGCGCCGTCCTGCATCGCGTAGCGTGATCGGAAATCCAAACCACGAGGGATCGCTGCCGGGCGTCGCTTCCGGTAGGATGAGGCGATCCTCCATTCCTGCGAGGCCCGATCTGAGATGCCCGTAATTGCGCTTGCGGGCCGCTATGAAGGCGTCGAGCCTGTCGAGTTGCCCAAGACCAACCGCCGCTTGCATGTCGGTGATCTTCAGATTGTAGCCGAGATGCGAGTAGATGTATTTGTGATCATATCCGTACGGCAATTCGCCGATGGCCCAGCCGAACCGCTTCTTGCAGGTGTCGTCGTGTCCTGGTGCGCAGTAACAGTCGCGGCCCCAGTCGCGCAGCGATTCCAGCGCTCGTTTCAAACGGCTTGATTGGCAGAAGACGGCGCCTCCCTCGCCCATCGTGATGTGATGGGCCGGGTAGAAGCTGAGAGTTCCGACATCACCGAACATTCCCACCTTGGCGCCGTCGTAGGTGGCGCCAAGGGCGTCACAGCAATCCTCGATGAGATACAGATCGTGCCGACGCGCGAAGTCGGTCACCGTAGCAACGTCGAAGGGATTCCCAAGCGTGTGAGCCAGCGCAACGGCTCGGGTCCTCGGCGACAGGGCGGCCTCAAGCCCCGAGACATTGAGGTTGTATGTCGGTATATCGACGTCGAGAAATACCGGAACGAGATTGTTCTGCAATATCGGGTTGATCGTCGTCGGGAAGCCGGTCGCACATGTAATGACCTCGTCACCGGGGATTAGACGTCGATCGCCGAGGAGATGAGACGTCAGCGCGGTGACGGCAAGCAAATTGGCCGATGAGCCAGAATTACAGGTCATCAGGTAACGCGTGCCAAGATAGCGAGCGAGTTTCGCTTCGAAAGCTTCGTTGAACCGTCCGGTCGTCAGCCAGAAATCCAATGCCGATTCAACGAGGAGCTGCATTTCTCCGACACCGTAGACGCGTCCCGAAACGGGTACCGGCGAGACACCGGGTCGAAAGGGCTGTGATTGATGTGCCGCTTCGCTGTAGGCCGCGACGAGACGTAGGATCTCCGCGCGAAGCGCTTCCGGTGTCGATCGATCGAAGCGATCGCCGTACCCGTCCTCAGCAACGTCCGTCATCGGTGAGGTTCCCCCGGTCCCCTCGTCTGTTCCGCGTCTCGCGCGGTCGTGCGAAGCGTTATGACAGCCACAGGCCACCTGCAACCGCACCGCAGCGCGGCGGCCTCCCCTTGCCTTTCTCGACCGAGCGCCCTAGGCGAAGGTAATCGGGAGGGGGATGTCCGCCATGAAGGTCGTTATCTTGGCCGGAGGCCGTGGTACGCGCCTCGGCGAGGAAACTACGATCCGTCCGAAGCCGATGGTCGAACTTGGCGGCAAGCCGATCATTTGGCATATTATGAAATATTACTCATCATTTGGCTTGAATGATTTTGTAATTTGTCTTGGCTACAAGGGGTACATGATTAAAGAATTCTTTTCGAATTATTTACTTCACGTATCGGATGTAACGATCGACTTGTCAGAAAATAAAACAATAGTTCATAGTAATGCCAGTGAACCGTGGCGAATTACACTGGTGGAAACTGGTGAAGCGACCATGACTGGCGGGCGGCTTCGCCGAATTCGCCATCACCTTGACGATCATGATTTCTGCATGACGTATGGCGACGGTCTGACCGACATGGATCTGGCCGCGTTGATCGAGTTCCACCGCGGGCATTCGGGCCTTGCTACGGTGACGGCCGTTTCACCGACGGCCCGTTTCGGGGCACTCGCGCTCGATGCGGAGCAGGTCACTCGGTTCCGCGAAAAGGCTTCGGACGCCAAGGATTACATCAACGGCGGATTTTTCGTGCTGTCCCCGCGCGTGCTCGACCGGATCGAGGGCGACAGCACGGTTTGGGAGCGGGAGCCGATGGAGACGCTTGCCGAGGAAGGCAGCCTGTTCGCGTTCCGCCACGATGGGTTCTGGCATCCCATGGACATGTTGCGAGACAAGATCCAGCTGGAGGATCTTTGGGCCAGGGGCGAAGCGCCGTGGAAGCGCTGGTGACAGGCGCCGATCTTCCGAGCGAACGCTTTTGGCGTAATCGCCGTGTTCTGCTCACCGGCCATACTGGCTTCAAGGGCACCTGGATGGCGCTCTGGCTCGGCTCTCTCGGCGCGCGGGTATTCGGCTTCTCGAACGGCGAATTGAGCGGGCGGAGCCTCTTTGGTGATCTCGGCGGCCTCGGTCTCACGTTGGCTGAGGATGGTCGAGGAGATGTCAGGGACCAGGAAGCTGTCCGCGCCGCCTTCGATCGGGCCGCGCCCGAGATCGTGTTGCATTTTGCGGCCCAAGCGCTCGTTCGCGAAGCGCACGCTGATCCTGTCTCGACCATTGCCACGAACGTGATGGGTTCGGTGCACGTCCTGGAGGCCGCTCGAAAATCGGGCGCTCCATGCCTCGTCCTGATCGTGACAAGCGACAAGTGCTATGAGAACCGCGCCTGGCCATGGGGATATCGCGAGAGTGATGCACTGGGCGGTGCAGATCCCTACAGTGCCAGCAAGGCTGGCGCGGAGATCCTGACTTCGGCCTATGCGCGCTCGTTTGCCGTGAGCGGCGGTTTCCGGGTCCTGTCGGCACGAGCGGGAAACGTTATCGGTGGAGGCGATTGGGCGCGAGATCGGCTGATGCCGGACCTCGTCCGCGGCCTCCTGACGGGTCGCAGGATCGAGATACGCAGTCCGGGTGCGGTCCGGCCCTGGCAGCATGTCCTCGAGGCGCTCAGCGGTTACCTGCTCCTCTGCGAGCGCGCCTTCGTGGACGACACGTTCGCCGGGCAAGCCTGGAACTTCGGTCCAGATCCGGCGTCGGAACGACCGGTTCGCGATATTGCCGATGCGGTGTGCCGCCTTTGGTCCACGCCCGACGGCTGGTGTCGCGCCGATCGCGGAGATCCGGTGCGTGAGGCCGACATCCTGCGGCTCGATTCGAGCAAGGCGCGGCAGACGCTCGGATGGTTCCCACGCTGGGATTTGCCGACCGCACTCGAGGCAACCGTTGCGTTCTACCGTTCGGAATTCAGAGGCGCTGATCTTCGCGAATTCGCGGCGAAGCAAATTTCTGCCTACGCGACCGCAGCCGTTGATGTCGCAAGCGGTGGAACTGACTGGCCGGCGCAGACTCCGGATGTCGGGCCATGAAGATTGCCAGGCGATGCGTGTGTTGCGAAGGCGCATCCCTTACTCGATCGCCAGCTATCGTGATGCCGTTCCTGGCTTGGCGGGTCTTCGGTTGGCAGAGCGTCGACATCACCGCCGATTGGAAGTTGCGCGACGTCGCGCCGGGGCGTGCCTACGCGCTCTGCAATACTTTAGCCTGCATGTCCTGTGGCCTCATCTTTCTGGACATGCGGTTCGACGACGAGGAGATGAGCGCTCTTTATGCCGATTATCGCGGCGACACTTACCGCATGGACCGGGAGCGCTTCGAGCCAGGTTATGGACATCGCAATGATCTCCTGCTTGCAGGCTCGAATTACATTCCGCGTGTCGAAGAACTTCTGGAGCCACACCTGTCAGCCGCGCCGCGCATTCTCGATTGGGGTGGCGATACAGGTGTCAATACGCCATTCCGCGCCCGGTGCGGTTGCCATCACGTCTACGATATCTCGGTACGCCCGCTTGTCGGTGGCGCAGTCCGGGTTACGCGCAATGATGTCGCTGCAAGCACTTACGATCTGGTCGTGCTGAGCCATGTGCTGGAACACGTTTCGTTTCCGCGCGACGTGATCGCGGACATTATCCCTGTGCTCACACGCGACACGCTGCTTTATATTGAGCTTCCGCATGAGAATTTGATGCGGCTTGAAATAAGCATAGCGTCAAAGTCCAGTATGAAGCGACATTGGCACGAGCACATCAACTTCTTCACCGAGCGCGCAATCGAGACCCTTCTTGATCAGGCCGGCCTTGAGACCCTGATGTGCATCTCGCATAGCATCGTAGCGGGCGGGCAGCCCGGACATGTCTTCTCGCTTCTGGCTCGCCTAAAGCCTGGGACCCACGCGATATGCGCGCGATAACCGTTCTGCCACGACGCCGAGCAAATCGGACAGGTTCATCTCGCGGTGCCCAAACCAATGTCATTCGGACCCTGCGGGCACCGTGCCAGGCCGGCCCGCGCACGAGTGACACCGGACGGGCAAGCCTTCTCGCGGCCACACTGGGACGGCATGAGAGCAACGTCCTAGAGCGAGGCTGAGCAGCTCCAGACCGCGAGCCCGGTTCCCAGTGTCAGAGCCGAAAATCATGTTGTGCCTGCCGCACGAGGCAAAAGATTCCCGATGAACGCAGAACACAAAATCTCCGATACCCTGTTTCGAGAAGATGTTTCCAGGCAGAAGACGGCCGGTCGATTTTCCGATTACGGATCAGAGGCTAGCGTCTTTTCTGCCTCGCCCAAATTGAAGCAGTCCCGGGATTTTATGACGGTTGCCGGACGAAGGATCTCGGCCGACTCGCCAACTTTCATTATTGCGGAAATCGGCAACAATCATAATGGCTCGCTCGATCTGGCCATGGGCCTGATCGATGCGGCCGCGGATGCAGGCGCGGACTGTGCCAAGTTTCAGATGCGCAACTTGGACGCACTTTATGGACGAGCGGCCCAGGACATGGCCGATAATCTCGGCGTTGAGTACGTCTTGAGCCTGTTGAAACGCTTTCAGCTCTCAAATGACAGTCTGCTCAAATGTTTCGATTACACCAGGCGTCGTGGTCTTATACCCCTTTGCACGGCATGGGATCTTCCGAGCGCTGATGTCTGCATCGATGCCGGTCTTCCCGCGCTCAAAACGTCTTCCGCTGATTTCACAAATCATGAGTTGCTATCCTATATTGCAAGCCGGGATCTGCCGCTCTTTTGCTCGACCGGCATGTGTGAAGAGACTGACATCGAAAACAGCGTCGATCTCCTGCATTCTTTTGGCGCACAGTTCGCCCTGTTGCATTGTAATTCGACCTATCCGGCGCCGTTCAAAGACATCAATCTTGAATACATTGCACGTTTGCAAGAATTCGAGGCATGCGCAGTTGGTTATTCCGGGCACGAGCGCGACGTCTTCGTGTCGGTTGCGGCAGTGGCGAAGGGTGCGCGAATTATCGAGCGACATATCAGTTTGAACCGCGATATGGAGGGCAGTGATCACAAAGTGTCGCTGCACCCGGACGAATTCGCCCTCATGGTTCGGGGTATCCGACAGGTGCAGGAAGCCTTGGGGTCTGCGCGACCGAGATCCCTGACGCAGGGCGAACGGCTCAACCGAGTCAGCCTCGGAAAATCGCTGTTCGCGAAACGCACGATCGAGCCAGGCGAAGCAATCCGATCGGACATGGTGACGGTGCGCGGTCCAGGCCAAGGATTGCCGCCGAACAGACTTGGTGATCTGATCGGCCGCCCGGCGGGCCGCCAGATCATGGTTGGCACCGCCTTCTACGACAGCGATATCCAGAGCCATTCCGCGTCGATCGAGATGAGTTTCTCATTCGGCAGACCGTGGGGCATTCCAGTCAGGCATCGCGACGTTGCGAAGCTGTCGCGCCTGTTCAAGCCTCCGGTTCTAGAGTTTCACCTGAGTTACATGGACCTTGACCTCGCTGATGAGAAAATCAGCAACGTTGAAGGCGAGTATACGATCATTGTTCACGCTCCGGAGCTATTCGCCTCGGATCATCTGTTGGACCTGACATCTCCAGATCACGACTATCGCCGTCGCTCGATCTTCGAGATGCAACGGGTTGTCGCAAAGACTAAGTCGCTCAAACGGCGCTTCGGTCATACGAGCCGCGTCGGGATTGTCTGCAACGTCGGCGGGTTCTCCGAGAATAATTTTCTGAGCGCGAAGGAGTGCCGGACGCGCGAGGCTATCCTCCGTGACAGCTTGGCTGTGATCAGCGATCCGGAAATTGAGATTTGGCCGCAGACGATGCCGCCCTATCCCTGGCATTTCGGTGGTCAGCGCTTTCACAATCTCTTCGTGACATCGAACGACATCGTCAGATTGTGCGACCAAATCGGGTTGCGCGTGTGCCTCGACACGTCACACTCGAAGCTTGCCTGCAACGTGGCCGGAACGTCGTTCGACGCGTTCCTTGATTCCGTCGCCCCGCTTGCCGCTCATATCCACATCGCCGATGCGAGCGGCGCCGATGGTGAGGGCTTGCAGGTGGGTGACGGAGAGATCGATTTTCAAAATCTCCTGAACGCACTTGACCGACATTGCCCAACTGCCTCCTTCATTCCAGAAGTTTGGCAAGGTCACGAAGATGATGGTGCAGGGTTTCGGAAAGCTTTGACGCTCATTCAAGAAATCCGCGCCAGCGCTTCATGTCAGGCGACGTGTTGATTTCCATAAACATCCGGTCTTCTTAATCTGAATTTCGTTCTATGCGGGATTTTTGTAGGGTGCGGGTCATGCTCGAACGATCAGCCTGGCGCAAGCTGCTACCGCCGGCTGAAAGATGGTCATCTCGTACCCAAGGTGGAGTTCGACCGAGGGGATTTTGACAACAATGCCGTTCAGTTTCGTGGAATGGCCAAGAGAGGCATCATGTCAGCGAAGAGCCAGCGCTTAGCCGATTACGTCGCAGATTTCATCGCACGCCAAGGTGTCGAATGCGTCTTTCTAGTTCCGGGAGGAGGAGCGATGCATCTCGTCGACGCTGTCGGGCGTTGCCCAGATCTCACCTACGTCCCGAACCACCACGAGCAGGCGTCCGCAATCGCCGCGGAAGCTTACGCCCGCATTAATGGGCGGCTTGGCTGCGCCCTCGTGACCACGGGACCTGGTGCGACGAACGCAATCACGGGGTGCACGGGCGCATGGATCGAATCGCTGCCCCTCCTGATCATCTCGGGTCAGGTCAGTCGGGCGACGATGGTGGGCGATAGCGGGGTCCGTCAGATGGGGCCGCAGGAGGTCGACATCATCTCGATGGTGCGGCCAATCACAAAATACGCCGCCACAGTGATGGACGCGAACCTGATCCGTCGTCACCTCGAAGAAGCCGTTCACCATGCGACGACGGGACGGCGGGGGCCGGTCTGGCTCGACATACCCCTCGATGTGCAGGCCGCAACAATCGATCCGAGCGGATTGGAAGGTTTCTCGTCGCCTCGTGCCGATTTGGCTCGGTCAGCCGCTCTCTCCTCTCGGGTGTCCGACGTGCTGGCGATGCTCAATCGTGCAGAGCGGCCCGTGATCTTGGCAGGCCACGGAATTCGGCTCGCAGAGGCAGTCACTTCCTTTCGCAAACTTGTAGATCTTCTGCATATCCCCGTCGTCACCACTTGGCCTGCAACCGATTTAGTGTCGTCGACGCATCCGCTCAGCGTCGGGAAAGTCGGCACCGTTGCCCTCCGCGCGCCGAATTTCGCAGTCCAAAATTCAGATTTGATCCTGGCAATCGGGGCACGTCTAGATCAGGTCGTTACGGCCTATAATCCAGCAAAGTTCGGGCGTTGTGCGCAGAAAATTGTCGTCGATGTCGATCCGGCAGAGCTTGCCAAGTTCCCGGATAATGCCGGGTTTTCAATGAAGATCGAGGCCGACGCCGCAGAATTTATCGAGCGCCTGTTATGCGGTATTCGTGTGGCTGAACAGCCGGATCGATCAAGCTGGATCGCGCGTTGCGCGGATTGGAAACGCCGCTATCCAGTCAATGATGGCAACCCCTTTCCAACCGAGGGGCCGATCAGTCATTTTCACATGACGCAGACTCTCTCGGAAGAAATTCCGAGCGATATGCTCATAGTGACGGGCAGTTCTGGTCTGGGCGTCGAGTTTTTCTATACCGGCTTTCAGAACAGGCCCGGTCAGCGTATTTTCCACACGGCAGGGCTCGGGGCCATGGGCTATGGCCTTCCCGCCATGATCGGGGCCTACATGGCGTCAGATCGTGCGCCCTTCGTCGGCATTGAGAGCGACGGCTCTCTGATGATGAACATTCAAGAACTGCAAACCATCGCGAGCATGCAGATGCCCGTGCGGCTGTTCGTGATCAACAACGGCGGCTACGCCTCGATCCGGAACACCCAGCGCAACTATTTCGAGGGCCGATATGTCGGCAGCGGCCCTCAGGCTAAGCTCGATATTCCGGATCTTGTCACGGTTTCCCGAGCGTTTGGCTGGAACGCCTTCCGCATCGAGGATGCTGCGGATCTGCGCGAGGGAGTTCGGCATGCGCTTGCCCAGCGCGGACCGCTCCTCGTGGACGTGCGGGTCCTTTCGGACGAAGCTCTGTTCCCGAAATCGGCGGCCCTTCCGCAGGCGGACGGGTCGATGCGGTCGATGCCCTTGGAGGACATGTCTCCGCTCCTGCCGCGTGACGAGTTTCGCGCAAACATGATCGTGCCGATCGACCCGGCTTCCGAGACCGTACCGGAGCATCTCCTGGCTCAGCGGCGCCCGTGAGTGTCGATCCGGATGAAACGTTGCGGCACGATCTCGACGCAGCGCTCGAGCGCGTCGAATCTGCGTTGCTAGAACTGAACGGCGCTTCGCTGCTTTTGACAGGGGGAACCGGCTTCTTCGGCGGATGGCTGCTGGCGCTTCTGTCCCATGCGAGGGCGCGTCTCGCGCTCAAGTTCAAGGTTACGGTGCTGTCGCGGCGTCCCGGTGACTATCTGGCGCGTGCGCCGATGCATGTCGATCTGTCCCTTGTCGACGTGGTTGGCGGCGATGTACGCGATGTCGAGTTGCCAGGACGCCGCTTCTCGCATGTGATTCACGCGGCGACCGATACGCGGGCCGACGCCGAACGGGAGCCGATGGAGCTCATCGGGGCGATTATCGACGGGACCCGCCATGTGCTCGACGTCGCGCGGGCTTGCGGGGCAGGCCGCCTGCTCTACCTGAGCTCGGGCGCCGTCTACGGCGCCCAGCCGCACGATCTGGCAGCGTTATCAGAGACTTACGCGGGGGGCTGCGATCCCCTCGATCCGCGCGCGGCTTATGGGAATGCGAAGCGTCTTGCGGAGCACATGTGCGCGATCGCATCCATCGGACCGGGCCCGTCCTGCGTCGTGGCGCGGTGCTTCGCCTTCGTGGGCCCGGGAATGCCGCTCGACGGACATTTCGCCATCGGCAACTTCATCGGCGATGCGCTGGCCGGCCGGCGGATCGTCGTCTCCGGGGACGGGACGCCCTTGCGGTCCTATCTCTACGCCGGCGATCTCGCGGCGTGGCTGATCGCCCTGCTCGTGCGCGGGAACGCTGGAGAAGCCTATAATGTCGGTTCGGATCAACCGGTTAGCATCGGTGAGCTCGCGCGCAGGGTGGGCAGCCTGATCCCCGGAGCCGGCGCCGTCCTCGTGAAGGGAGAGCCGGCCCCGGGCACGCCCCGGAACCGCTACGTGCCGTCGATCGAGAAGGCGCGCGCGCTCGGGCTCGAAGTGTGGACGCCGCTCGACGCGGCCATCCTGCGGACCGCAGAATCCGCGCGCGCAAAAAGGGACATTTCATGAACGCCGATACCCTTTCGGCCCTCTGGCCCCGGCTCGCGGGTATTCGGGATTGTTCCGTTCCGGATCGCCACCCGTTCTGGATCTACGGCGCGGGCGGGTTCGGGCGGCGGCTGGCGCGCGAGCTCGTCCGCCTCGGACGCCCGGTTCTCGGCTTCATCGACCTGCGGGCGCGCGAGCTTGGCCGGATCGACGGCCTGCCCTGCCTCCACCCCGACGACCTGACCGACGGGCAGGCGCGGTCGGGCAGCTACCTGCACGGACTGATGAACCATGCGGTCTGCGTGCGGGACGTTGCCGAATGGGCGGCGCGGCGGGGCTTCGCGGAGGTGCGCTTCCCGGCCGCGCTTTTCGCGATCCCGGGCTTCGCGCTCGACAATTACTGGTTCGGCGCGCCGGAACGGATTCTGCGCAACCGGGAGGCGATCGCCTGGCTGCACGAGGTACTCGCCGACGACGAGAGCCGCGCGCTCCTCGAGCAGCTCCTCCTCTACCGCGTCACGACGGACCCGCGCCTGCACCCGCCGGTCGGCACCGCGGATTTCTACCGGCCCGACTTCCTGCGGCTGCGGGGCCGGCCGCTGACCTTCGTGGACGGGGGGGCCTTCTCCGGCGACACGCTCGAGATCCTGCTGGAGAGCGGCGTCGAGGTCCGCGACTGGGTGGCCTTCGAGCCCGACCCGACCAACATGGCCGCACTGATCGGGACCGCCGACCGGCTCCGCGACGCCGTCGGCCGCTACACCCTGATGAATGCCGGCCTGTCCGACCAGACCGGCGAGGTGCGCTTCGCGCAGGCCAAGGGCGAAGCCTCCCACATCGCGCGCTCCGATGCGGAGGGCGGATCGAGCATCAAGGTGTTCCGCTTCGACGACGTGGTGCGCTGCTCCGGCGACGTCTACGTCAAGCTCGATATCGAGGGCGCGGAACTCGCCGCCCTGCATGGGATGGCAAAGCTCCTGCAACAGCGGCCGATGCTCGCGGTCAGCGTCTATCACGAGCCCGAGCACCTCTGGACGATCCCGCAGGCGATCGCGGCGCTCTACCCGCGGCCGTGCCTGAGGCTCCGGCAGCACCTCCACAACGGCTTCGACACGGTGCTGTACGTGACGCCGGGCGATTGACCCCTGAAGGAACGCGGCCTCAGCCCGCGGCCGACGCCTCGGCGGCCGGGGCCGATGACGCCTCGAAGGCGACGAGCTGCCTGCCCGCCTTGATGGCCCGGTGATATTGCCGGGCCGCGAGCTCGTCGTGGATGGCGAGCAGGTAGGGCGCGGCGCTCGGCATCTGCCGCAGGATCTCGGTCGATTGCAGCACGAACAGGTTCTCGGCCTCGGCCGGGTCGTCGGCGAGGTAGATGACCTGCAGCGTCACGCAGAGCTTCTTGCAGGGCGTGTCGGCCTCGCTCTCGCGGATGATCTCGCTCTCGCGCAGGAACTTGCACTGTCCCTCGACCAGGAAGGCGGACTTGCGGTCGAGGTTCTTGATCAGGGCGCCGTTGATTATCAGCCGCTCGGACGGCTTCAGCTCGATTCTGAGGGGCATGGCGTCGCTCCGTTCTGGCAAGCGCCCGACCATCGGTCAGATTTCGTTAACGATGCTTGAAGTTCGGGGCGGCGACGGTGCGATTCCGCGCAATTGACCCAACCCGGTTAAGGCCGGGGTAGGCGCCGGCATGGTCTCTGGTCAGCGTCGTCAAAACGACGGCGTTTCGATCAATATGGATCACAGACCATGAGCTCCGTTTCCCTCACCTCCGCCGTGCGTCAGAACCTGCTCTCGCTGCAGGACACGGCGAGCCTCACCGCCACGACGCAGGGCCGTCTGGCCACCGGCAAGAAGGTCTCCTCGGCCCTCGACAACCCGGTGAACTTCTTCACGGCGCAGAGCCTGTCGAACCGCTCGTCGGACCTCGGCACGCTCTTGGACAGCATCTCGAACGGCGTGCAGACGATCCAGGCGGCCAACCAGGGCCTGACCTCGATCCAGAAGCTCGTCGACTCGGCCAAGTCCACCGCCAACCAGGCGCTCTCGACGCAGATCACCACCTCGGGCACGGCCAAGACCGCCTTCGCGGCCCCCGGCTCGGCCACGACCGTGACGCTCTACGTCAACGGCACCTCGACGACGGCGAGCATCGCCTCCACCGACTCGATCGATACGGCGATCGCGACCTTGAACACCGCCGTAAGCTCGCTCGGCGCCGGCAACGCCTTCAGCAAGAACACGGCCGGCACCAACATCACGCTGAACGCCAGCGCCGACATCGAATTCGCCTCGACGGCCGACCAGACGACGCTCGGCTTCACGGCCGGCACCGCGCCCGCCGCCAAGTACGGCGCGGCCTCGGCGGCTGGCCAGAGCGGTGACCTCACCGTGAGCGGCGTCAAGGAGCGCTCGGCTCTTGCCACGCAGTACAACAATCTGCTCACGCAGATCGACCAGCTGGCCAAGGACGCGAGCTACAACGGCACCAACCTGCTGACGGGCTCGTCGAGCAAGCTGCACATCTCGTTCAACGAGAAGGACACGTCGAACCTCGACGTGCAGGGCGTGGACGTGACGTCCTCGGGCCTGAGCCTCAAGTCCATCACCAAGGACTCGGGCGGTTCTCCTGACGGCAAGGGCAGCTTCCTTCTCGACGCCGACATCAACTCGACGCTGACGAAGCTGACGGGAGCGTCCTCGACGCTGCGCTCGAACGCCTCGACCTTCGGCTCGAACCTGTCGGTGGTGCAGAACCGCCAGGACTTCACCAAGAACCTGCAGAACGTGCTCGACACCGGTGCGTCCAAGCTCACCGATGCCGACCTGAACGAGGAGGCCGCGAACTCCCAGGCCCTGACGACCCGTCAGTCGCTCGGCGTCTCGGCGCTCTCCCTCGCCAACCAGGCTCAGCAGAGCATCCTGCAGCTGCTCCGCTAAATCACGGAACAGAGCAGTTCTTCGAGGCGGCCGGGCCGAAAGCCCGGCCGTTTTTATTTTGCGCGCAACGGTGCTGCAGATCCCGACGCCGCAGATCTCTTGAAATCGATTAACCAAATCGCAAGGAAAACCATGCTTGATTAACCTTAACACCGTTTCAAGCCGTGAGTCGCCGTCATGTCCTCCGAGGTCACGCTCTCCGCAGCAACGCGCCAGAACCTGCTCTCGCTGCAGGACACGGCGGCCCTCACGTCGCAGACCCAGAACCGTCTGGCCACCGGCAAGAAGGTCTCCTCGGCCCTCGACAACCCGGTGAACTTCTTCACGGCGCAGAGCCTGTCGAACCGCTCGTCGGACCTCGGCACGCTCTTGGACAGCATCTCGAACGGCGTGCAGACGATCCAGGCGGCCAACCAGGGCCTGACCTCGATCCAGAAGCTCGTCGACTCGGCCAAGTCCACCGCCAACCAGGCGCTCTCGACGCAGATCACTACCTCGGGCACGGCCAAGACCGCCTTCGCGGCCCCCGGCTCGGCCACGACCGTGACGCTCTACGTCAACGGCACCTCGACGACGGCGAGCATCGCCTCCACCGACTCGATCGACACCGCCATCACCAAGCTCAACACCGCCGTGAGCGGCCTCGGCGCGGGAACGGCCTTCAGCAAGAACACGGCCGGCACGAACCTCGTGGTGAATGCCAGCGCCGATATCGAATTCGCGGCGACGACCGACCAAGCGGCGCTCGGCTTCAGCCAGGGCAGCGCCGCGGCCGCCAAGTACGGCGCCGCCTCGGCGGCCGGCCAGAGCGCGGATCTCACGGTCACGGGCGTCAAGGAGCGCACGGCCCTGGCGGCCCAGTACAACAGCCTGCTCACGCAGATCGACCAGCTCGCCAAGGACGCGAGCTTCAACGGCGTCAACCTGATCAACTCCTCGTCGGTCAACAACAAGCTCCACATCGCCTTCAACGAGCGCGACACGTCGAACCTCGACATCCAGGGCGTCGACGCCACCTCGGGCGGCCTCTCGCTGACGGCGATCACGGGCAACAGCGGCGCCAGCACGAACGGGCAGGGCAACTTCCTGCTCGACACCGACATCAAGTCGACGCTGACGAGCCTCACCAACGCCTCCTCGACGCTGCGCTCGAACGCCTCGACCTTCGGCTCGAACCTGTCGGTGGTGCAGAACCGCCAGGACTTCACCAAGAACATCATCAACGTGCTGCAGACCGGCTCGTCGAACCTGACCGACGCGGACCTCAACGAGGAGGCCGCGAACTCGCAGGCGCTGACGACCCGCCAATCGCTCGGTATCTCCGCGCTCTCCCTCGCCAACCAGGCGCAGCAGGGCATACTGCAGCTGCTCCGCTAGGGCGGCGCCCGGCGGCGGGCCGGTGACGCGACGGCGAGGCGGCGGGCCCCAAGGCTCCGCCGCTTCGCGTGCGTCGTTTACCGGCGCTTAACCGTGCCGGATCACGATCGGCGGGGACGGGGGAGTGCGATGACGCGGGCAAGTCAGGCGCAGGTCGCGGCAAGCCGCGCGGCCGGCGCATCGCTGACCGAGAAGATCCTGCGCAAGGCCGCGGATCATCACCGGGCGGGGCGCCAGCGCGATGCGGAGCGACAGTACCGGCGCATCCTGGAGAGCCGGCCCGACCATCCGGAAGCGCATTACAAGCTCGGAATCCTGGCGAACGAGGGCGGCCGCACGGACCTCGCCGTTCCGCATCTCGCCGCGGCGCTCAAGGCCGACCCGGACCAGCCCCGGTACTGGCTGTCGCTCGCCACGGCGCTCCTCGGCTCGGGCCGCGTGCCGGATGCGCGCGCCGTCCTGCAGCGTTTCACCGAGCGCGGCTTCTCCGATCCGCAGACCGCCGCGACCAAGACCGCGATCGTGGCCAATCTCTTCAGCGATGCCCACCGGCACTATTCCGAGGACCGGCTCGCCGAGGCGGAGGCGCTGATCGACATCATCGTGCTGCTCGACAGCGGGCACGCGGAGGCGATCCACATCGCCGGCAACATCGCGGTCCGCACGCACCGCTTCGAACTCGCCGCCGACCTCATCAACATCGCGATCTCGCTCGACGAGGGGGTCGCGGGCTACCACGCCAACCTCGGCAACGTGTTCTGCAAGCAGGAGCGGTACGAGGATGCGGGCGCCTGCCTTCAGCATTCCCTGACGCTCGACCCCACCAACGCCATCGCGCACAGCAATCTCGGCGTCGTCTATCACAAGCTCGGCTACCTCCCGGCCGCGATCGCCTCGATCGAGCGCGCGATCGAGCTCGATCCGGCCTATCCGCGCGCCTACAGCAACCTCGCCGTCGTGCTGAAGGAGGTCGGCCGGCTCGACGAGGCCGTGACCTGCTACGACGCCGCCCTGCGCCTCGATCCCACCTTCGCGATGGCGCACAGCAACCGCCTCTTCGCCAAGATGTACGCCGCGGGCATCTCGCCCGCCGAGCAATTGGCCGACGCGAAGCTGTTCGGCAGCCTCATCGCCGACCCGCTGCGGCGGAACCGCCCCTTCCGCAACGACCGCGACCCCGAGCGCAGGCTCCGCATCGGCGTCGTCTCGGCGGATTTCCGCGAGCACGCGGTCAACTACTTCTTCGAGCCGGCCCTGCGCCGCCTCGACCGCGCGGCGCTCGAGCTCGTCGCCTTCTCGAACAACGCCAACGACGACGCGGCGACGGAGCGCCTGCGCCTCGCGTTCGACGCCTGGCACGACATTGCCGGGCTCGAGGACGAGGCCGCCGCCGACCTGATCGAGGCCGAGGCAATCGACATCCTGGTCGACCTCTCGGGCCACACCTCGGGCAACCGGCTGCTCGTCCTCGCCCGCAAGCCCGCGCCGATCCAGGTCGGCTGGATCGGCTACCCCGGCACGACCGGCATGGCGGCGATGGATTACCGCTTCACCGACCTCTACGCGGAGCCGCCCGGCCGGGGCGACGACCTCAGCGTCGAGGCCCTGTGGCGGCTGCCCGGCGTGGCCTCCTGCTACCAGTCGAACCCGGATAGCCCCGACGTCGCCGCGGAGGCGCCTCACAGCGCCAACGGCTACGTGACCTTCGGCTGCTTCAACCGCTTCACCAAGGTCAGCGACGACGCGCTCGCGGCCTGGGCCGAGATCCTCGCGCGGGTGCCCGATGCGCGGCTCCTCCTCGAGATCGCCAACATCGACGCGCCCGAGATGCGGGCCGACGTCGAGGCGCGGCTCACCCGCCTCGGCCTGCCCCTCGACCGGGTCATCCTGGAGCCCCGCACCCCGCAGAACCGCTACGTGCTCTACAACCGCGTCGATATCGGGCTCGACCCCTTCCCGTATAACGGCGGCACCACGAGTCTCGACAGCCTCTGGATGGGCGTCCCCTTCGTGGCGCTGGAGGGCGCGCATTTCGTGGCGCGGATGGGCCATTCCATCCTGAACCATGCGGGGCTCGCCGCGCTGAGCGGGCGCACGCGCGAGGATTACGTCGCGCTGGCCTGCCGGCTCGCCGACGATCACGCGTGGCGGGACGGCATCCGGGCCGGCCTGCGCGCGCGTTTCGCGGCAAGCCCGCTCATGGACAACCAGCGCCTCGCCGACGATGTCCGGGATGCCTGGCGGGCGATGTGGCGGCTCTGGGTGGAGCGTGCGGGCGAGGCGCCGTCCCGTTGAGCGCGGGCCCGGTCAGGCGACGACGTCGAGGGGCCGCTGCGACTCGGCCGTGACCGGCAGGAGCTCGGCCGCCCGCGCGCGCGCCTCGGAATAGGCGCGCTCCTTCAGCGCCTGGACGCTCGGCAATTGCTCGACGACGGAGCCGGAGGCCGGGTCGACCACCCGGAACACGATCTGCTGCGTGTCGGCGTCGCGCACGAACCGGGCCTGGTAGTCGCTCTCGGCGCCCGCCCTGGCGCGCGGCTCGCCGCCCGGGCGGACATCGACCGTGACCGCGGGCTCGAGGCGGCTCGGGCCCGGCGGCCCGGCATCCGTGCGGGCCTCCGGCACCGGGGCGGGAAGGTCGGCCGGGGAGGGCGCGGCCGGACGCTCCGGCGCGCGGACGCTGCTGATCTCGCTCACCGCTGCACTCCTGCGAATGAGACACTGTGCCTATTTCGCGAGGCGCTGCTTACCCGGCCGTTAACGGGGCAGGGCGTCCGGGAGTGAGCGTGAACACCGGGTTACCGGGGCGGCGAAAAGATTTTCTATTTTTGCGGCAGGGCCCGGGCCGCATCCATCAAATGATAAGATTTGTCGGCTCGGGGGCCACCCCGGCCAGGGCGGCCCCCGCCGGCCTCACTCGGCCGCGTCGACGTAGAGCTTGCCGCCCTCGGCCAGGAACTCCTCGGACTTCGCCCGCATCCCCGCCTCGCGCTGCGCCTCCGACATGACCGGCGCGGTGTGGATGACCGCGCCAGCCTGTTCCATGGCGAGCACCTCGGCGCGCAGATCCTGCGTGATCTTCATCGAGCAGAATTTCGGCCCGCACATCGAGCAGAAATGCGCGACCTTGTGGGCGTCCTTCGGCAGGGTCTCGTCGTGGTAGCTGCGGGCCGTGTCCGGGTCGAGCGAGAGGTTGAACTGGTCCTCCCAGCGGAAGTCGAAGCGGGCGCGCGAGAGCGCGTCGTCGCGCACCTGCGCGGCCGGGTGGCCCTTGGCGAGATCGGCCGCGTGTGCGGCGATCTTGTAGGTGATGACGCCGGTCTTGACGTCGTCGCGGTTCGGCAGGCCGAGATGCTCCTTCGGCGTGACGTAGCAGAGCATCGCGGTGCCGAACCAGCCGATCATCGCGGCGCCGATTCCGCTCGTGATGTGGTCGTAGCCCGGCGCGATGTCGGTCGTCAGCGGGCCGAGCGTGTAGAAGGGCGCCTCGCCGCACTCCTTGAGCTGCTTCTCCATGTTGACCTTGATCTTGTGCATCGGCACGTGGCCGGGGCCCTCGATCATGGTCTGGCAGCCCTTGTCCCAGGCGATCTTCGTCAATTCGCCGAGCGTCTCGAGCTCGGCGAACTGCGCAGCGTCGTTCGCGTCCGCGATCGAGCCGGGGCGCAGGCCGTCGCCCAATGAGAACGAGACGTCGTAGGCCCGGCAGATGTCGCAGATCTCGTCGAAGCGCTCGTAGAGGAACGATTCGCGGTGCCCCGCGAGGCACCAGCGCGCCATGATCGAGCCGCCGCGCGAGACGATGCCGGTGACGCGCCGCGCGGTGAGCGGCACGTGGGCGAGGCGGACGCCCGCGTGGATCGTGAAGTAGTCGATGCCCTGCTCGGCCTGCTCGATGAGCGTGTCCTTGAAGACCTCCCAATCGAGCTTGAGCGGGTCGCCGCCGACCTTCTCCAGCGCCTGGTAGATCGGCACGGTGCCGATCGGCACCGGGGAATTGCGCACGATCCACGAGCGGATATTGTGGATGTTGCGGCCGGTGGAGAGGTCCATCACGGTGTCGGCGCCCCAGCGGGTCGCCCAGACGAGCTTCTCGACCTCCTCGGCCGCCGACGAGGTGACGGCCGAGTTGCCGATATTGGCGTTGATCTTCACGAGGAAGTTGCGGCCGATCGCCATCGGCTCGAGCTCGGTGTGGTTGATGTTGGCCGGGATGATCGCGCGGCCCCGCGCCACCTCGTCCCGCACGAATTCGGGCGTGATGAAGGGGGGCACCGCGGCGCCGAAGCTCTCGCCGTCGGCGAGCTTCGCCTCCGCCTCGTCGAGCATCCGCTCGCGGCCGAGATTCTCGCGGTGGGCGACGTAGATCATCTCCTCGGTGATGATCCCGGCCCGGGCGAACTCGTACTGCGTCACCATCTGGCCGGGCGCGGCCTTGCGGATGACGCGCTCGGCCGGGCAGGGAGCCACGAGCTTGTCGGCGCCCACGAAGCCGTTATCCTCGGGCTTGACGGCGCGGGGCTCGACCGCCGCGTAGCCGCGCCGGGCGATCCACGGCTCGCGCAGGCCGGGCAGGCCCCGGTTCAGGTCGATCGCCGCGTCGGCCTCGGTATAGGGCCCGGACGGATCGTAGACGCGCACCGGCGGCTCGTTCGCATCCGTCAGCACGATCTCGCGATAGGGAATCCGGATGTCGGGGCGCCCGGCCGCGCTCGCGTAGACCTTGCGCGAGCCGTTGATCGGGCCGGTGGTGACACTCTCGGGACTTCCCTTGGGAAGATCCTTGGGCAGGACGGGTGCGTTCATCGTGGATCTCTCCTGGCGTTGGAGCGATCCGAACTCGTCACAGGTGAGATAAGGGCGCGGCCGCCGTGTGTCCGGCCGCAAGTTCCCGTCCCTCCGCCGGTATGAGCCGGATCAGGTTCAAGGGTCAGGGCTTCAGGCCCTATCTCAGCCCCCTGTCTCGGGGCTCCCCTCGGAACGGTTCAAATCTTCACGGATGGACGGATTTGTCAATCAGGTGCGCCGCCCGAGTTCGCCGGAGCGCGCGACGGGGCCGCCGCGCCGGCGGGCGCGGCGGTTTCGATCACGGCGTCGGGGCGCGGGTGCTCAGCACTTGCTGCGGCAGACGTCGCCCGCCGTCTGGGCCGCCACGATGCAGACCTGCTTGGCGGTCGGGTTGCCGATCTTGTTGCACAGCGCCTCGGCCGCCGACTGGGCGACGTTGCACAGGGTCGTGCAGATCGACGCCACCTCCACTGCGCCGCCCGCGGCCTGCGTCACGCTCTGCACCTGCGGATCGGTCACGATCTGCGGGTCGTTCTTGAAGGACTTGGACAGGATCTCCTTGATGGCCTCGCGATCGGCGTCGGAGATGCCGTTCCAATCGTTGGCGTTCACCTTGATCTGCATCGTTGACCTCCCTGGAGCTGCGGCCCGTTCCTCGGCCGCCCGGGGAGTATCTTGTTAACTCTAAGCTAATCAACCGGGCATTGGTAAACCTCAGGTGCGTATCGGCGAGCGGCTCTCGACGCCTGACTTATTCGTTCAGTCGACCGGAACGATCGTGGTCGCATCCGGGCAAGAACGCGCGCCGGTCTGAGATGTCGGCGGGAATTGATCCGGCGAGAACAGATGAAAAATTATCTTGCTTCGCCGCAGGAAAGTATTTCTGTGCTCGTGATCGAACCGCGCAAAGCACCCAATCGAATTGTCTCACGCTGACATAAAATAATCCTCGCTCAGTCGCCGCTGCGCGCTCCGTGGCACGAAACCGTTCCGCGGTCCGGTGCATCGCCGGCAGCGGATTTGCGGCGATGTCGGGCCTCCGGCGGGCGTGGAGGCACGGCCGAGCATTTCTGCGTGCGCGGCCGCGCCGAATCGCCGGCCTTCCGCGTTGAGCGGCCATGCGCCTCGTTACCCGCATTTTGTCCGCCGCCGCCGCCCTCTACGCGCTCGCCGTGGGCGCCCTGGCATTCTATCAGCGCAACCTGATCTATCCCGGCGCCTTCGCGCTCCGCAGCGATCGCATCGACCGCGCGGTGCCGCCGGGCTACGCGGCGATCACGGTCACGACCCGCGACGGCGAGCGCCTCCACGCCCTCTGGCGCGCGCCGCGTCCCGGCTGCGGCGTGGTGCTGACATTTCACGGAAACGCCTCGCGTCCCGAGGCGCACGCGTCGCGCTTCGCCGCGGGGCCCTGGCCGGCCGGCGGCTGGGGCGTCCTCGCGATCGCCTATCGCGGCTACACGGGCTCCAGCGGAAGCCCGAGCGAGGACGGGCTGATCGCGGACGGCATCGCGGCCTATCTCGAAGCCGCCAGCCGGGCGCCCGGCGCCCCAATCCTGCTGCACGGCCACTCGCTCGGGGCCGCGGTGGCGGCCGCCGTGGCCGAGCGCACGGCCCATCTCGGCCTCTACCTCGAATCGCCCTTCGATTCGCTGCAGG
Organism: Methylobacterium nigriterrae; assembly: GCF_037106235.1. NCBI lineage: Bacteria > Pseudomonadati > Pseudomonadota > Alphaproteobacteria > Hyphomicrobiales > Methylobacteriaceae > Methylobacterium > Methylobacterium nigriterrae. The sequence goes on from NZ_JBAWTG010000008.1 coordinate 42,501, forward strand.
CCCTGGCGCGCCTGCGCTACCCGCTCGCCCCCAACTGGCTCCTGCGCGACACCTACCGGACGGACCTGCGCATCGCGCGAACGGGCGAGCCGGTGCTGATCGTCCACGGCCTGTCGGACCCGGTCGTTCCGGTGAAGCTCGCCCGACGCCTCGCCGTCGCGGCCGGGTCCGAGGCCCGGTTCGAGGCTCTGGCGGGCGATCACGTCTCGATCCTGGGGCAGCGGGACCAGGAGGCCGAGCCGTTCTTCCGGAGCCGGATCGGCGAGGGCTGCCCGCCGACCGCTCAGGTCCTGGCCCGGTGAGGTCTTGGCGTGCTGAGGTCTTGGCGTGCTGAGACCCCGGCCTGGCAGCGGTCGACGAATGACGCTCGCCATCCCCGGGACCGGGAGCCTCGCGATGCGACGTGGACATTCGCGGTCCGGGTCGATGGAACGTGCCGGCGGACCATTCGGGCCTGTGCCGGCATAGCCGGCCATGCCTGAAGCTCAGCTTCCGGTACGGTCAGACGTTCAACATGCCGTCGGTGGGCACATGAACGGTAAAGCCCGGGCCTTCGTCGATCCAACCCGGGCCTGCCGCACCTTGCTTGATGCCGTTCGTCTCGCTGGCGCTGGCCGAGTAGTGGTGCAGCCCCGTATTCGTGTTGAAGAACCGCTCCAGCGTCAGCGCTCCGGAACCGGCGGCCGCCGCATTGGCGTATGCCTCGAACGCCACGCCCTCGAAGTGATAATTGGGCTGCGTCAGGATCACGAAGTCGCGTTCGGCGACGCTCGTGGTGAAGAAGTGGCTGTTGTGAGCACTGTCGAAGAAGCGGAATACGTCGATGGTGTTGACGCCACCGTCGGGCGTGGCCCATTGCGCGCCCTCATAGTTGTAAGACGGCTGCGTCTGCAGGATGAAATTCTTCTCGGCGACGCTGGTCGTATAGAAGTGGTCCTGGGTTTTGGTGTCAAAGAATCGGTAGACCGCATTCAAGTGCTCGGAAGGCGCGGTATCGTTGTCGATCACGTGGCCGATCGCCGTCTTGGCGGCTTGATTGATCGTGCCGACGACCGTGCCAGCCAGCGTCACCGTCACATCCGGGTTCGGGCCGCTGGTCGTGTTGTCCTGGGTCTGGACTTCCAGGATACCGGTGGTCTGGCCGGCCTTGATCAGGACGTTGCCCTGGTTGGTGGTGATCGTGACATCCTGGCTGCCCTGCGCGGTCGTGCCGGTGACCGTGAACAGGAGCTTGCCTCCCTCGACCACGTCAGGCGCGTTGGCGATCGAGTAGACGGGCGGATGCAGAGCATCCCATTGGGCCTGCAGCTTCGCGAAGTCGCTGGGGCTGATCGTGTCCTTGGTCGGGAAAAAGTTCAGCGAGAAGCTGTCGTCGATATTCGCCTGGTCGCGCTCGTGCAGCGTGAACGGCCCGATGTTAGCGGTGGTGCCGGCAGCGATGATGCCCGTCAGATTGATCGTGCTCGGCGCCCCGGGCGTGCCTGCGCCGGAGAAGGTTCCGGGGGTCGCGGTGAGGCTGCCGTAGGTCGTCAGCACCCCATGGAAATGGGCATAGAGAGGATGCACCACCATGGGCGTATTCTCTGAGTCCGGCTGCAAGTCGCCGAGATAGACGAAGAACGGCGTGCCCGTGCTGGTCCCGATCGGCACGCCCAGATCGTTGACGAAGTTGATGGAGATCGGACCGCGCAGCCCATTGGGCTGATCGTTGTTCTCGCCGCCGCCGACCAAGTCCTTGAACTCGATCGATGTGATGCCGTGCGTTACTGTTGGATCGAACACGGCAGCGAGGTCGTACTTGTAGTTTATGTTTAGTACCGGATTGGTGCCGTTCAAGGAATAGGGACCGGTCGTCACGCCAGCCTGCGAGAACGAGACCCCATCCGGAAGCTTAACCTCCCAGTTGCTGCCGTTTACGCCATTAAGCGTTACTGTTGCGGCCATGGGCTCGCCTCCGGTGCCCTCTAGGCATGATCGGAGGGTTGAGGGAAGTCGTCTAGGGCCGGGACCGAACGCACGTATCGCTGACTTGCGGCCAGCGGGCGGCTGCTGGCCGGGAGTTCGGCGGACCCGCCGCCTGGGACGTTGATGTTCAGGCGGGGTCCGCCCCGGCCGAACGGGCCGCAGGCACCCTGCCTTCGTGCGAGGATCGCGGCTGCCCCGAACCGTGACGAGGTCCGCCCCTCACCACTTGTAGCTGAGGCTCGCCACGACGCGACGTGCGTCGCCGTAGAAGCACGAGAAGGCCGACTGGCAGGACGAGACGAAGCGGCGGTCGCCGATATTCGTCGCGTTCACGGCGATGCGCCAGTTCTCCCAATTGTAGTGAACCTGCGCGTCGAACAGCACGTAGTCCGGGACCTTGAGCGTGTTGGCGACGTCCGCGAAGGAGCGGCCGATGTAGCGCACGCCGCCGCCGAAGCCGAAGCTGCGCCACGCGCCCGTCGGGATCGTGTAGTCGACGAACAGCGACGTGAAGGTCTCGGGGATGTTCACGGGCGTGCGGCCGACCTGGTCCGGGGTGCCCTTCACGGTGACGAGGTCGTAGGTCGTGAAGGCGGCGACCGCGTTCAGGCCGTCGGCGAGGCTCGCCACGAGCTGCGCCTCGAAGCCCGTCGAGCGGACCTCGCCGAGCTGGATCTGGAAGATCGTGTTGGCCGGGTTCGCGGTCAGCACGTTGGAGCGGTGGATGTCGAAGCCCGCGAGCGTCAGGAAGTAGCCGGCGCCCGGCGGCTCGAACTTCACGCCGGCCTCGATCTGGTCGCCGGTCTCGGGGGCGAAGGCACGGCCCGTGATGTCGGTGCCGATCACCGGTTGGAACGAGGTCGAGTAGCTCACGTAAGGCGCGAGCCCGAAGTCGAAATTGTAGATCATCGCCGCGCGGTAGGTGAAGGCGTTGTCGCTGCGCCCGTTGCTGCCGGTCCCGAAGAGCAGGTCGCGGACGCGGTTGTCGGCGAAGTCCTGGCGCCCGCCGAGGACGAGGCTCAGGCGGTCGGTGAGCTTGATCTGGTCCTGGACATAAAGGCCGAGCTGCTGGAACGAGTCGGCGTTGACGAGGTAGGGCAGCGGCCGGCCGGCGGCGGGTCCGTAGACGGGGGCGATGATGCTGAGGTCGGGGACGGAATAGCCCGCCGCGAAGTTCGTGCCCTGATTGTCGTGGAGCTGGAAGTTCTTGTAGTCGAGGCCGATGAGCAGGTCGTGCCGGAACAGCCCGTCGGAGAACCGCGCTTCGGCCTGGTTGTCGACTTGGAACAGACCGATCTTGCTGCTCGTCAGGAACTGGTAGCGGGCGAGCCGCGTCTGCGCGGGATCGCTGTAGCCGAGCTGGCCGATATAGGAATTTTGGAAGCTCTCGCTGAACGAGTAGCGGAGGTTCTGCCGGAACGTCCAGGTCTCGTCGAAGGCGTGCTCGAACTCGTAGCCCGCGAAGGCCTGGTCGCGCCGGTAGGTGTTGAAGCCGGCATCGCCGACGTTGAGGGAGCGCTGAATGCGAAGCCCCGAGACGTTCGGCCGGACGGTCCCGTAATAGGGCAGGAAGTTCGAGGTGACGGCCGTGTTGTCGTGCTGATAGCTCGTCAGCACGGTGAGCTTGGTGGCCCCGTCCGGCTTGTAGGTGAACGAGGGCGCGATATAGACCCGGTCGTCCGGCGCGCCGTCGACCTGCGTGCCCCCGTTCCGGCCGATGCCGGTGAGGCGGTAATACCAGTGGCCGGAGGCGTCGACCGGGCCGCCGACGTCGAAGGCGGCGTATTTCTGGCCGAAGGAGCCGCCGCCGACCTCGACATAGTGCAGCGGATCGAGGGGAGGGCGCTTCGAGACCTGGTTGATGAGGCCGCCCGGGGTGCCGGCGCCGAACAGCACGGCCGCCGGTCCGCGCAGGACCTCGATGCGCTCCATGCCGAAGGTCTCGACCTTGAAGGCGCCGAACCCGTAGTTCAGAAGCTGCAGCCCGTCCCGGTAGAGGCCGTAATCGCTCGCGACGAAGCCGCGCAGGATGAAGTAGTCGATGCGCGTGTCGGCGCCGAAGGTGCCGGAATAGACGCCGGCCACGTACTGCGTCGCCTGGGTCAGGGTCTGGGCCTGCTGCGCGTCGATCTGCTCGCGGCCGACGACGGTGATCGATTGCGGGGTCTCGATCAGCGGCGTGTTGGTCTTGGTGGCGGTCGCCGAGCGGGTCGCTACGAAGCCGCTCACCGGCCCGGTCGGGCTCTCGACCGGGCGGGCGCCGCCTGCGACGGCCGGGGCGCCGGCGCCGGCGCCGTTGCCGGTCCCCTCGACGCTGAGCTCCTGCAACTGCACCCCGGCCTCGGCGGGCGGGGCGGCGCCGCGCCGCGTGCCGGTCGCCTGCTGCGCCTGGGCGGCGGCGCCGAGGCAGGCCAGCGAGATCCCGGCCAGCGCGATGCGGCCGAAGGGGGAACGGGCGAGGGCGCCGCGCAGCGGCGGGAGGGGGTGCCGGGGCCTGGAGACCTGCATCATGTGCCTCGAAGACAAGCGCCCGCGATGGGCCCGCGCGTGTCGCGAGCCGCAGTTTGTAATAATGCTAAAGTATTGTGCGAGCTTGTGTTTCTGGCTTCTGGCTACGGCCGGACCGGTCGGTGCACAAGGGGGACGGCGCAGCTATGCGCGCCGTGTGATGCATATGCAACGAGCCGAAGACCGGTCCGGTCGCCGCCATCCGCACGGGATCCCGGTCGGGCGCGATGACGCGGCGCCTCGCCGTGCGGGACCGGGCGCCCCAGATCAGGCGTAGCGATCACGAGGAGCAGGGCATTGGGACGGCGCAGCCGCCGCTGGCGCGACGACGATCCGACGGCGCCGGGCGCGCCGGCGCCCGTGTGTCCGCTCTGCGACCGTGCGATCCCGCACCGCGCCCGCTCGAGCCTGCATCACCTGACGCCGAAGCTGAAGGGCGGCACCCATCGCGGCACCGTGCGCCTCCATCAGATCTGCCATTCGGCGATCCACGCCCGCTTCAGCGAAGCCGAGATCGCCCGGCGCCTCGCCGACGTCGCGTCGCTGCGCGAGGATCCCGAGATCGTCCGCTTCGTGGAATGGGTGCGCACCAAGCCCGACGACTTCCACGCCGCGACCCGCCTGACGCGCGACCGGCGCGCCGCCCGGCGCCAGAGATAGGGCGCGTCCGCGCCCCGGCGTTTACCGCGCGTTCGACATGTTTGCGGGTTCGGGTCAGGCGCCTAGCCCGGCCTTTACGATCGCTGCGCCACCCTGCCGCGCGGGCTTGCAGGGGGGGGTCGACTGCGATGGCGGCGATGGTTTGGGCAGAGCGGACACCCGAGGAGGCGATGCGCCTCGCCTGGGTCGACGTCGCCAAGGGCCTCTGCATCCTGCTCGTGGTCATGATGCACGCGACGCTCGGGACCGGCGAGGCGATGGGGGGAGAGGGCGTCCTGCACGCGGTCGTGGCCTTCGCCAAGCCGTTCCGCATCCCGGACTTCTTCCTGCTCTCCGGCCTCTTCCTCGGCCGCGTGATCGATCGGGACTGGCGCCTGTTCGCGGATCGCCGCGTGGTGCACTTCGCCTATTTCTACGGCCTCTGGGTCGTGATCCAGTCGCTCGTCAAGTACGGCAAGATCGTCGGCGATGCCGGCCCGGGCGCCTTCCTGGCGCATCTCGCCGGCGCCCTCGTCGAACCCTACGCGACCCTCTGGTTCATCTACCTGCTCGCCGTCTTCTCGGTGGTCACGAAGCTTCTGCGCCGCCTGCCCGGACCGGTGCTGCTCGCGGGCGCGGCGCTCCTGCAGATCGTGCCCGTCGAGACCCCGTCCTACCTCCTCGAGGAGTTCTGCGCGCGCTACGTCTACTTCGTGGCGGGCTACCTGTTCGCGCCGCGGATCTTCGCGCTCGCCGACCTCGCGCGGCGGCGCCCCGCGGCGGCCTCGGCCGGGCTCGCGGCCTGGGCCGTGATCGAGGGCTGGCTCGCCTTCGCGCCCTCCGGCCTGCCCGGCTTTCGCACGCTCGCGAGCCTGCCCGGCCTCAGCCTCGTCCTCGGCGGAGCCGGGGCCCTCGCGATCGTCGCCGCAGCGAGCCTGCTGACGCGGCTCGGCGGCCCGTTGACCGGGGCCCTGCGGGCCTGCGGCCAGCGCTCGATCGTGATCTATCTCGGCTTCTTCCTGCCGATGGCGGCGACCCGGACCCTCATCGCGAAGGCCGGTCTGATCGCCGATGTCGGGCTCGCGAGCCTCGTCGTGACGGGGGTCGCGGTCGCGGCGCCGCTCGCCTTCGAGCGCCTGATCCGCGGCACCGCCCTGGCCTTCCTGTTCCGCCGCCCGCGCGCCCTCCACATCGCGGCCGGGGCCGAGCGGCCCGCCCGCCCGGTGCTTCAGCCGGCCTGAGCGCGCCGCCCGGCCCGCGGGCGCACGAGGCGATCGAGGAAGTTCGCGATCTCGCGCCGGCGGTGGGCCGCCCCCGTCACCTCCGGGCCGAGACCGTGGCGCCACATCAGGTCGATCCGGCCTTCGGGGTCGGCGTGCAGGGCTTCGAGCTCCGCCGCGTAGGCATCGAGCATCGCGGCGCCGCGGCAGAAGCCCGCCCCGATCACGACGGCGCCGTTCAGCCTCAGCATCGCGGCGAGAACGTCGAGGTCGAGCTCGGGGTGATACTGCGTACCCCAGAAGACGCCCGGTCCGCGCGCGATCTCGATCGCCTGCACCGACAGGAGGCCGTTCCCGGCGAGCACGCGCGCACCCGGCGGCGGCTCCAGCACCGCGTCGAGATGCATGGCGGGCGCGTCGTAGGCGGGGGGCCGCCCGTCGAGGAGCGGATGCTCCCGCCCCTCGCGCGTCGGCGCGATCCGGCGGGCGAAGCCGTATTCGGGCCCGCGCGGGTTGCGGGCCGCGCGGCCGCCCGCCACCACGGCCGCCACCTGAACGCCCCAGCACGAGCCGAACACGGGCAGCCCGGCCGCGAGCCCGTCGCGCACGAGAGCGATCTGCCGCCGCACCGCGGGGCTGTCGTCCGTGACGTGAAGCTCGGAGCCCGTGACGATCAGCCCGTCGAAATCGCCGAGGCCCGCCCCCGCCGGGAGCGTGGCCTCCGCATCGGCCGGGTTGAGGACCGTCGGCCTCGCGTCCGGCGCGAGCGCCCGCAGGATGTCTGCGTAGGCTTGCGCCGAGGTCCGGCCGGTCGCGGCAACATGGCGCTCGCGCCCGCCGCGGGCATTCCCGTCCGCGACGAGGAGGTTCAGCATCGGTCTCGGATCCGTTCGGGGACTCAGTCGGGACGTCCCGCCACGCCGGCGGCCTGACCAAACGAGGCGTCGGCTGCGCCGTTCCGCGCAGGCCGCAGGACCGGTCGCCGCAGGGCCCGGGCCCGCATGGTCAAGAACTCTTAAACCCGCCGCATTTACGGTGCCGTACCGGGCCCGACCGGAAGGGGACGCCGCGCGGGCGGCATCGGCCGGGCGAGGCCCAGGGAACAGACGGGACGCATGGCGAACGGACGCGGACGGGCCGGCCGAGGGGAGCCGAACTTCGACGTGCCGGAGGGGCGCGCCGCGGTTCCGGGCGATCTCGACCTGCGCCTGTCCCGCGAGGATCGCCCGGGAGGCGGCGTGGCTAAGCGCGGGACCACAGCACAGGATCAGCGCGGGCGGGCGAGCGCCCCGGCCTCGCGCGGCGGCAACGGGCGCCGGGCGCCGGCCTCGCGCGGCAGCAGGCCGGCCAGGCGCCGCGGATCCGTCCTCGGGCGCCTCGCCTATGCCGGCATCGTCGTCGGGCTCTGGGCGGTGATCGGGCTCGCGGGCCTCATCGCCTACCACGCCTCGCAATTGCCGCCGATCGACCAGCTCAGCGTTCCCAAGCGCCCGCCGAACATCGCGATCCTGGCGAGCGACGGCTCGCTGCTCGCCAATCGCGGCGAGACGGGCGGCCGCGTCGTGAGCATCAAGGAACTGCCGCCCTATCTGCCGCGCGCCTTCGTGGCGATCGAGGACCGGCGCTTCTACAGCCACATGGGCGTCGACCCCGTCGGCATCGCCCGCGCGGTCGCGCAGAACCTGACCCGCCGCGGCGTCGCGCAGGGCGGCTCGACGCTGACGCAGCAACTCGCCAAGAACCTGTTCCTGACGCCCGAGCGCTCGGCCTCGCGCAAGATCCAGGAAGCGATCCTGGCGCTCTGGCTCGAGCACAAGTACACGAAGGACGAAATCCTCGAACTCTACCTGAACAGGGTCTATTTCGGCGCCGGCGCCTACGGCGTCGAGGCGGCCGCCCAGCGCTACTTCGGCAAGCCCGCCAAGAACGTCAGCCTCGCCGAGGCCGCGATGCTCGGCGGCCTCGTCCAGGCGCCGTCCCGGCTCGCCCCGAACCGCAACCTGGCCGCGGCCCAGGCGCGCGCCGCGCAGGTCGTCGCCGCCATGCAGGATCTCGGCTTCATCAAGCCCCAGGACGCGAAGGTTGCGCTCGCCCAGCCGGCGCGGCCGGCGGGCAGCCGCGGTGGCGGCTCGGCGAACTACGTCGCCGACCTCGTCATGGACGTGCTCGACGATTTCGTGCCGAAATTCGACGCCGACGTCGTGGTGCAGACGACCGTCGACACGAGCCTGCAGGCCACCGCCGAGAAGGCGCTCGTCGACGAGCTCAACGCCAAGGGCGGCCGCTACAATGTCGGCCAGGGCGCCCTCGTCTCGATGCGGCCTGACGGCGCGATCCGGGCCCTGATCGGCGGACGCGACTACGCGCAGAGCCAGTTCAACCGCGCCACAACCGCGAAGCGTCAGCCGGGCTCCTCCTTCAAGCCCTTCGTCTACCTTGCCGCGGTGGAGCGGGGCGCGACGCCCGACACCGTGCGGGAGGACGCGCCGATCCGAATCGGCAACTGGCAGCCCGAGAACTATTCGCACCAGTACGAGGGCGCGGTCACCCTGCGCACGGCGCTCGCGCTCTCGCTCAACACGGTGGCGGTGCGGCTCGGCCAGGAGGTCGGTCCGAAGGCCGTGGTGCAGACGGCCCAGCGCCTCGGGATCACCTCGCCGCTGCAGGCCAACGGCTCGATCGCGCTGGGCACCTCCGAGGTGACGCCGCTCGAGATGGTGGGCGCCTACGGGGCCTTCGCCAATGGCGGTACCGGCGTGATCCCCTACGTGATCGCGAGCGTGAAGAGCGCGGACGGCAAGATCCTGTACAAGCGCGGCGAGGGCGGCCTCGGGCGCGTCATCGACCCGAACGCCGTCGGCATGATGAACGCCATGATGCACGAGACCTTCGTGATCGGCACCGCCAAGAAGGGCGACATCCCGGGCTGGGACCTCGCGGGCAAGACCGGGACCAGCCAGGATTTCCGCGATGCCTGGTTCATCGGCTACTCGGGCAATCTCGTCACGGGGATCTGGCTCGGCAACGACGACGGCGAACCGACCAAGAAGGCGTCCGGCGGCAACCTCCCCGTCGAGATCTGGAAGACCTACATGAGCGTGGCCCTCAAGGGCCAGACGCCGGCGCCGCTGCCCGGCCTCAACCGCTGGCGCAAGGCGCCGGAGACGACCGCCTCGGTGGCGAGCACGGGCGGCAATCCCGGCGGCCTCCTCGGCACGCTGCTCGGCGAGCCGCAGCCCGCCCCGGCGCCGCGCGCCCAGGCCAACCCGCGCGCGCAGGGACCGACCCAGGACGACCGCAACTTCCTCGAGAAGCTGTTCGGGATCGGCGAGTAGCCGCGCTGCGCCGGCCTCTCCCGCCACCCGCATTTGCGTTCCGTTGAGGATAGCCGGCGATAAGTCTCCGTTAAGCCTGCCTGGTAGGTATCGCCTCATCCCTGTGAGCCAAAAAGGCTCGAGGCTTGGCTGAGCCGGGAGGGCGACGGTGGTCTCGAAATGGTTTCGCACCGCGTCGTGCCACCTGCAGGATCGCGCCTCGCGGCTCATCGCCTGCCTGGGTCTCGGCGTGACGGCCGGTCTCTGCACGCTGGGCGTGTACCTGATCGGCGACATGCGCGACGCGGCCTGGCGGCAGGCCGAGCGGAACGCCACGAACCTGCTCACGCTGATCGAGCAGAGCGTCGCGCGCAGCGTCGAGATGTACGATCTCTCGCTGCGGGCCACCGCGGCGCGGGCGCAACGCCCGGACGTCGCGGCGCTCGATCCTGAGTTGCGCGACTTCGCCCTGTTCGACAGCTCCGCGAGGGCGACCGGCCTCGGCGCGATCCTGGTCGTCGATGCGGGCGGCCGCCTGCGCGCCGCCTCCGATCCGCTCGTCGCCCACGACCTTTCGCTGACCGACCTCCCGGCCCTGCAGTCCCTGAGGCGGGACAAGGCGGCCGGTCTCGTGATCAACGGCCCGCTGCAATGCAAGGTGACGGGCCGCCCCGTGATGACCCTCAACCACAGGATCGAGAATCCGGACGGGTCCTTCGGGGGCATGGTCACGGGCGCGATCGAGCTCGCCTATTTCCAGGATCTCTTCGCCAAGCTGCATATCGGGGAGGGCGGGGCCATCAACCTGTTCCAGGCCGACGGCACGCTGATCTTGCGCGAGCCCTTCGTGCCCGGCAATGTCGTCCGCAGCATCGCGGGCGGGAGCACCCATCGCCGCTTCACCGCAAGCCGGCGCGGGAGCTTCGTCGAGAATTCCGCTATTGACGGCGCCCAGCGCCTCTACGCCTTCGCGCAGCTCGACGGGATGCCGCTCATCGTCGACGTCGCGATCGGGGCGGACAGCATCCGGGCGATCTGGGTGCCCAAGGCCGTGATGGTCGGTGCGCTGATCCTCGGGCTCTGCCTCGCGACTTTGGGCCTCACCGTGCTCCTCCAGCGCGAGGTCGTCCGCCGCGCCGCGCGCGAAGCCTCATCGCGGGCGGCCAATGCGGAGCTTGCCACCCTCGCGCTGACCGACAGCCTCACGGGCCTGCCGAACCGGCGCCGGTACGACGAGGTCATCGCCCGCGAGTGGCGCCGGGCCAGCAGAACCTGGGCGCCGCTGTCGCTGCTCGTGCTCGATACCGACCACTTCAAGCATTTCAACGACCATTTCGGGCACCAGCACGGCGACACGGTGCTGCGTGCGGTGGCAGGCTGTCTGAAGGGCCTGCTCGACCCGGTCGACGCCATCGCCTGCCGGATCGGCGGCGAGGAATTCGGCATCGTCCTGCCGGGCGCCACCGCCGCCGAGGCCCGGGGCGTGGCCGAGCGCGTCCGGCGGGCCGTGGTCGGCCTGCAGATCCCCCATGCTCCCGAGGTCGGAGGCGTCGTCACCGTGAGCATCGGCGTGGCCCACGTCGTGCCGGGCGCGCAGGACACGCCGGAGGCTCTCTTCGCGGAAGCCGACACCGCCCTCTACGAAGCGAAGCGCAGCGGCCGCAACCGCGTCCGCCTGATCGAGACCGTCACGCCCGAGGCGCCGAGCGCGATCCGCGCCTGACGCGGGCGCGCCTCACCACGCCCGTGCGGGAGAGGCCGGTCCGCGGAACGCGGACCGGGCGACGGGCCGCCCTGGCCGGATGGACCTGACCCTCGCCCTGTCCTCTCCCGCACGGGCCTGCAGGTACATGCATCGCGGCGCGGCTTTCCTCCCCGGCCTATCCCGGGCCTGCCCGGGATAGGCGCCTCCCCGCAAGCGGGAGCGGGCACGCTGTGCGGTACCGTGGCCGGGCGGCCAGCCGGGATCCGCGCTCACAGCATCGGTAGCATCCTCGGCCGCGGGCCGCGCGGGAATTCGGCGTCGATCGCGGTGATCTCCGCGTCGCTGAGCACGAGGTCGCCGGCATCCGCATTCGCGACCGCCCGATCGGGCCGGACTGTCTTCGGGAGCGTGAAGGTGTTCTCGAACCGCGTCAGGAAGGCGAGCGCGACCCCGTAGGCCGTGGTGCCGTGCGCCTGCGCGATCCGCGCGAGGAGGGCGCCGCCGGCGCTGTTGGGATCGGGGAAATCGCCGCTGCCGAACGGCGAGTAGCCGACGAGCGCCACTCCGTTGCGCGCGCACCACGGCATGACGGCGTGCTCGATCGCGCGCTCGCCGAGATGGTAGAGGACCTGGTTGCAGGCGATCCGGTAGGGACCGGCGATCCGTAGCGCCCGCTCGAGGTCGTCGACGTCGAAGTTGCTGAGGCCCCAGGTCAGGATCTTCCCGTCGCGCCGCAGGTCCTCGAAGCCCGCGATCGTCTCCTCCAGTGGGTGTTGGCCCGGCCAGTGCAGCAGGTAGCAGTCGAGCCGGTCGGTGTTCAGGCGGCGCAGCGACTGCTCGCAGGCCCGCGCGACCCCGCGACGGCTGGCGTTGCCGGGCACCACCTTCGAGACGAGGAACACCTCCTCGCGCAAGCCCGCCGTCGCCTCGCCGACGATGGCCTCGCCGACGATGGCCTCGGCCTCCCCGTACATCTCGGCCGTGTCGATATGGGTCATCCCGGCATCGATCCCGGCCCGCAGGGTCGCGATCGCCTCCCGCCGGTCGGCCGCATCGATGCGCCAGGTTCCCTGCCCGATGACGGACACCCTGCTCCCGGTGGAACCGAAGGCGCGTACCCTCATGCCTGTCTCCGCGTCTCGTTGGGCCGGCGCGGGGCGGCGAACCGCCGGGCGGCCGGCATCGGGCACGGTTCCGCGATCGAGTCGCGGTATCGCCCGCGCCTTATTCGCGCCATCATGGGGGAATGAGCAATGGGGCGGTGCCAGAGGCGGCGCTGGACTTTAGACCAAGGACGCGCCGTGCCCACCGCCCCGATCCATCGACGCGCGGACCGGCCGGGCAGCCCCGCGCGGCTGGAGGTGCGCTGATGCTGCCGCAGCACCGCTGGTTCTGGATCCTGATCCTCGTCGCCTGCGGCGGAGCGGGGCTGCTCTACAACATCCTCTTCGCCGGCGGGGCGACGCCGCTCGCCGGGCTCACCTACGGGCTCGCTGTCGGCGCGGCCGGGCTCGCCTTCGACCGGGGCCTGATCCTGGCCGGGCTGCAGACCCGGATGCGGCGCCTGCCGGCCATGCTCTACGTTCCGGCGGCCGAGCTCGCCTACGTCCTGATGATCGCCATCGGCATCGCCTTCGGCGGACTCGTGGTCTGGACGCTCGGCCTCACCAACGACGACCTCGCGACGGCCGTCAAGATCACGCCGCGGGTGCTCGCCTACTCGCTCGCGGTCTCGGCGCTGCTCGTCTTCGTGGTCCGCATGCGCGACCTGATCGGCGGCGAGGTCTTCGTGAACTTCCTCGTCGGGCGCTACCACCAGCCCGTGCGCGAGGAGCGCATCTTCCTGTTCCTCGACGTGGTCGGCTCGACGGCCTTCGCGGAGACGCACGGCGACCTGCGCGCGCAGGCCTACCTGAGCGCCGTGTTCGCGACGCTCGCCGAGCCGGTGCGGCGCAATGCCGGCTCCACGGACGATTATATCGGCGACCTCGCCATGATCACTTGGCCGATGGCCCGCGGCCTGAAGGACGCGCGCTGCGTGGCCTGCGTCTTCGACGTCCTCGACCGGATCGAGGCCGAGGCCGAGGCGTGGCAGGCCCGTTTCGGCACCGTGCCGCGCCTGCGCGCGGCGCTCCACGGCGGCTCGGTGGTGACGGCGGAGGTCGGCGTCGACCGTCACAAGATCGCGTATTTTGGGGATGCCGTGAACGTGACGTCGCGGATCGAGGCGCTCTGCCGCCCGCTCCAGACCGAGATCCTGATCTCGCAGGATCTCCTCGCGCGCCTGCCGGCGCTGCCGCCCGGAATCACGGCCCGGTCCCTCGGCGCCCACACGGTGCGCGGACGCGGCCAGCCGCTTTCCGTGGCGACGCTCGAGCGGACGGCGCCGGCCGCGCCCGAGGCGGGTCCCACCGACGAGGCCGTGCCGTCCCGCGTCGCGGCGGGCCGGCGCTGATGGCGGCCGCGTCGTCGGGCCCGGACCGGGCGAGGAGCCCCCGGACCTGGCGCACGCCGCTGAGGCTCGCCCTGCGCTTCGGGCTGCCGCTGGTCGGCATCGCGGTGGCGGGCGGGGCCGTCGTCGACTCGATCGGTGGCGACATCAGCCGCGCCCGCTTCGCCCTCGCAATCCTCCTCGTCGCGCTGAGCGTCTCGGCGCGGCTCGTGCCCGGGCGCTGAATGGGCATCACCATCTACATCGACGCCGATGCCTGCCCGGTGAAGGACGAGACCTACCGGGTCGCCGCCCGCTACGGGCTGCACGTCTTCGTGGTGGCGAACAGCGTCCTCAACGTGCCGCGCGAGCCCTGGATCGAGCGGGTCATCGTCGGCGACCGGCTTGACGCGGCCGACGACTGGATCGCCGAGCGCGCCGGTCCCGGCTCCATCGTGATCACGGCGGACGTGCCGCTGGCGAGCCGCTGCGTGAAGGCCGGGGCCAGCGTCATCGCGCCGAGCGGCAAGGCCTTCACCGACGCCTCCATCGGCATGGCGCTCGCGACCCGGAACCTGATGCAGGACCTGCGCGAGGCCGGAGCGGTCACGGGCGGGCCGAGGCCCTTCTCCGCCCGGGACCGGTCGGAGTTCCTCGGCGCCCTCGATCGCGCCGTGAACCGGCTGCGGCGCGCCGGCGCGGGCTGATCAGGCGCCGATCAGGCGCTTCAGCGCGTCGTTGATCCGGTCCTGCCAGCCGGGCCCGTCCTTCTGGAAGTACTCCAGCACCGCGCTGTCGAGACGCAGCGTCACGCTCTCGCGCGCGCCCGGCGCGGCGACCGGCGGCTTCGGAGCGGGAGCGGGAGCCGGCGCGACGGGCTTCGTCGTCGCGGCCTTGAAGGCGGCCTCGGCCGCCTGTCGCGCGTCGCCGGTGCGGCGGGTTCGATCGTAGACCATCGTTGCCTCTCAGCTGCGCTTGCGCTTCCGGGGTGCGGGCGGGGGCGCTGCGGCCCGCGCCTCCGCGTCGGCCGCTTCCTTGGCGAGGCGCAGCGCCCGCAGCCGCGCCGTCCGCTCGTCCACGGCCTTGATCGCCGCGAGATGTTCCGCCATGGCCTGAGCCCCCTCCTTGGCCATGCGCTCGGCTCGCTCCGCGCGCTCCTCGGCGCGGGCCCGGGTGTCGCTGTCCTGGCTCATCGTGGTCCTTTCTCGCTGCCCCGGCCCGCGCGGCCGGCCGTCGATGCGCGGCGCATCGGGCGCGGCCAGTGGGCGGGCGAGGGCAAGCCCGGCCGGCTCGGGGAGGGAGGGGTGAGCGGCCGACGGCGTGTTCCACAGGCCCGTCACGCGCATCGCTCCGGGCTGGATCCCATCGGTGTAGCACGCCTCTCCGCCGGAAGGCGAATGCGGCTGCGCCGTCCCCGTCAGAACCGGGCGATCAGCACGATGCCGGCGGCCATGAGCGCCGCACCGGCGAGGCGCTGGCCGCCGGCGCGGTGCCTCGGCATGCCGATCCAGCCGAAATGATCGAGCGCGAGCGAGGTCAGGAGGTTCGCGGTGATCAGGAGGCCGTTGAAGGGCCCGGCCCCGATCGTGTCGACGAACAGGAGGCCGCCGAACACCGCGACCGCGCCGGCGAGGCCGCCGAGCGGCGCCCACCACGGCATCCGCGCGAGGTCGTCCCGCGTCGGCAGCGGCGTCGGGCGGATCGCCAGCATGGCGAGGAACACGAACACGATCGGCAGGAACGAGACCGTCGCGGCCAGCCACGGGTTGATGAATGCGGCGCGCAGCTGCGCGTTCATGGTGACGCCGATCGCCTGCAGCGCGCCGGCCGCGAGGACGAAGGGATAGAGGAGCCGCCCGTTCACGGCGCGGCCTCCCGGGTCGCGTCCGGGTTCCGCGAGCGCGCGATCAGCACGATGCCGCCGACCATCAGAGCGCCGCCGAGCCAGGGCAGCGGCTTGAAGCCGCCCGCCTGCATGCCGAACAGCCCGAGGGCATCGATCGCGAGCGAGGTCAGGATGTTGGCGGTGATCAGGAGGCCGTTGAACGGCCCGGCGCCGACCTTGTCCACGAGGGCCAGGCCGCCGAACACCGCGACCGCGCCGGCGAGGCCGCCGAGCGGCGCCCACCACGGCATCCGCGCGAGGTCGTCGAGGCCGGGCAGCGGCGTCGGCATGACGAGGAACAGCGTCGTGAAGGCGAACACGATCAGCGCGAACGAGATCGTTGCGGCGAGCCACGGATTGACCACGACGCCGCGTAGGCGCGCGTTCATGGAATTGCCGGCGGCCTGGAGCGCGCCCGCCACGAGGATGAAGGGATAGAGCAGGATCGGATTCACGGCGGGCGGCCTCCGGGGAGCCAAGGGGAGCCAAGGTCTTGGGGCGGAATCTCAGGGGACCAGGAGAAGTCCGGCGAGCGCCAGGACCAGCGCCGGCGGCGTCACCAGGATTCCGAGCTTGAGGAAGCGCCAGGCGCCGACGTCCTCGCCCTCGCGGCGGATCGCCGTGAGCCACAGGATGGTGGCGAGCGAGCCGGTGACGGAGAGGTTCGGCCCGAGGTCGACGCCGATCAGGATGGCGCCCGCGATCGTCCGGGACACGTCCGCGGCCTGCACGGCGGCGCCGGCCAGGAGCCCGGCCGGGAGGTTGTTCACGAGGTTGGTGACGACCGCCACCAGGATCCCGCCGCCCCAGGCGGTCGCCTCCGGCGCACCGGCCGCGGATTGCCGGAGCAGGTCGGCGAGCATCCTCAGGACGCCGGTCTTCTCCAGCGCCTCGACGAGGACGAACAGGCCCGCCACCAGCGGCAGCACGCCCCAGGAGATGTCGCTCACCACCTCGACGAGCCCGCCGCGCTTGAGCGCCAGGACCACGAGGCTGGTGGCGAGGCCGGCCAGGAAGGTCGGCAGGCCGAGCTCGAGCCCGGCAGCGGACGCCGCGAGCAGGACGCCCGCGGTCGCCACGATCCCGAGGCCCGCGACCTTGCCGGTGCCCGACAGCGACGTCGTCACGGGGTCGGTCTCGATCTCCTGGCCCGCGAGCGCCCGGCTCTGTGTCCAGCGCAGCACCGCGTAGGTGGCGAGGATCGCGAGCGCCGAGGGCAGCGCGAAGGTGGCGAGCCAGCGGCCTAGCGGCGGCATGTGCTCCGCGAAGACCACGAGGTTCGCCGGGTTCGAGATCGGCAGCACGAAGCTCGCCGCATTGGCGATGAAGGCGCAGATGAAGAGGTAGGGCAGGGGCTCCGCCCGCGTGGCCTTGGCGGCGGCGTAGACGGCGGGTGTCAGCACCACCGCGCAGGCGTCGTTCGACAGGAACACCGTCACGAGGGTGCCGACGAGGTAGACGAGGGTGAAGAGCCGCGTCGCCGAGCCCTTCGCATGCCGCACCGCGACCTGGGCGAGCCAGTCGAACAGCCCCTCCTTCCGGGCGACCTCGGCGAGCAGCATCATGCCGATCAGGAACAGGTAGACGTCGGTTCCCTTGCGGACGCCGTCGAGGGCCGCGCCGACCGGCAGCAGGCCGAGCGCGACGAGGGCGGCCGCGCCGAGCACGGCCCAGATCGCCTCCGGCCAGGAGAACGGGCGCACGATCACCCCGAGGGTGGCGATGACGGCGATGCCCCAGGTGGCGAGGTTCGGAGTGAGGGTGAGCGCGCCCATGGCGTGTCTGAGGCCTTTCTCGTCGATTACCAGTGCCGCCCGTTGCGGTTCGGCCCGAGCTGATCCCCGCGCAGGCCCTTCTGCAGCCAGCGGCCGAGGCTGAAGGCGTCGCTGCCGGGCGGGCCGCGGCGTCCGGGCGGCACCCAGTCCGGTCCGGCCGGCTCGATCACGTCGGTGTCGACGCCGCGCGGGCTCTCTCCGTCCCAGGCGGGCAGGGCGGCCCGGACGCTGAGCGTGCGGCTGCCGGGGGGATAGGGAACGCTCGCCCCGTAGCAGCGGTCGGTGCCGGGCGGCGTCATCTCGGTCCAGGGGCCATCGTCGACCCGGCAGTGGACCGCGCTCGGCGGCTCGTCCGAGAGAACGAGCGCCCGCACCTCGAGGCGGCCGTCGTCGCGGCGCGGAGCCGTCGCGAGCCGCCGGTCGGCGGGGCTGGTGATCAGCACGAAGGGCCAGCCCTGGTCGAGGGGCTTGAAGCGCCAGCTCGCGGCGTCGCCCTCGATTGCCGCGACCGCGTAGCCGACCGAGCCGTCCTCGTTCTGACCCACCGACCGGGCGGCGGCGTAGAGGCTGACGCCGTCATGGGCGAGCTCGTTGTAATGGGTGTGGCCCATCTCGACGAGCTGCACGCGACCGGCCCGGAACAAGCCCGCCGTGTCGGCCCGCTCCGCGGGCAGGCTCAGGTCGTCCGGATAGGTGTGCATGAAGACCGCGCAGGGGCGCACCGGGTCGCCCTCGACATTGAGGGTGGCGCGGACCTCGCGCGCGAGCCACTCGGCCTGGGCCCAGCCGAGCCGGAAATCGAGGCCCCTCCCGGCCTCGCCGTAGCCGGCGCTGCAGAGGTCCAGGAAGAGGCAGCGGACGCCCGCGATGTCCTCGGCGTAGTAATACTGCTCCGGCAGCGGGCGGCGCGGCGGCTCGTCCCTGGCGGCGGCGACGCGCTCCTCGCCCATCACGTCCCGGAACAGCGCGGCGAAGGCCTCCAGGCTGCCGTGCTGGCGATCGTGGTCACCGGCGATGAGGCGGATCCGATCGAGCGGCGCCCGCTCCAGCGCGCGCCGCAGCACGTCGTACTGATCCGCGCGGCCGTCCTCCGCGATGTCGCCCGGGAGGTAGAGGATATCGACGAGGGCCCCGGGCGACGGATGCAGGGAGCGGAGCTGGTCGAAGATCGCGTCGAGGTCGCGCGCGTTCTGAGCGTCCGCGACGGTCAGGTGGAGGTCGCCGACATGCACGAAGACGAAGGGCCGCGGCAGATCGGCCGAGGCATCGGGCTGGAGATAGGGCATCGCTGGCCTCGGGCGGTGCGGGAGCGGAACGGGGCGGAGCTCGGCGTCAGGCCGTCGCCGCCGCCGGAAGCGGCCCGGATCCGCCCGTCTCCGCGCCGGGCGCCGTCGCGCCGCGCGTCTCGGGCATCAGCAGGAGGTAGCCCGCGAAGGCCACGGCCGCGATCCCCGCGAGGGACAGGAAGGCGACCGAGAATCCGGCCGCCACGATGATCAGCCCGGCGAGCGACGCGCTGAAGGAGGCGCCGATCCCCTGCGCGGTGGCGACCGCCCCCTGCGCGACGTTGAAGCGGCCGGTGCCGCGCGTGAGGTCGGCCACCACGATGGGGAACAGGGCGCCGTAGACGCCGGCCCCGATTCCGTCGAGCAGCTGCACGCCGACGAGCCAGAACGGATTGTCGGACAGCGTGTAGAGCACGCCGCGGATCGCCAGCACGCCGAAGGCCGCGAGGAAGATGGGCTTGCGCCCGATCGTGTCGGCCTTCGCCCCGACGAACACGGCGACCGGCACCATCACGCATTGCGCGGCCACGATGCAGACGGCGATCAGCGACGTCGCGTGATCCTTGCCCGAGATCTTGGTGAGGAGCTGCCCGACCGAGGGGAGCATCGCGGCGTTGGCGAGGTGGAACAGCGCGCAGAGCACCGCGAAGACGAGGAGCGTCCGGTTCTGCAGGAGCGCGGCGATGCCGGAGGGCTGCTCGTCGGACTTCGTCTCGCTGTGCTCCAGCCCGCGCGCGAGATCGTCGTCGATCGCCTCGGCCGGGATCATCAGCATGGCGCAGATCGAGAAAGCGGCCAGGACCGCCATCAGCCAGAACACGACGATCGGCCCGAAGAAGAACGCGGTCGATCCCGCCACCGCCGCCGAGACTGCGTTGCCGGCGTGGTTGAAGCCCTCGTTTCGGCCGATGCGCTTCGAGAACAGCTTCGGCCCAACCACCCCGAGGGTGATGGCAGCCAGTGCCGGCGGGAAGATCGCGCCCGCGATCCCGGCCAGCGATTGCGTGGCGGCGACGAGATAGAAGTTCGCGATGAAGGGCAGGATCAGGCAGCTCAGCGTCACCGCCAGCGCTGCCGCGATCACGATGAGGCGCTTCTGCCGGCTCCGGTCGATCAGGGCGCCCGCGGGCGTCTGGGCGACCAGCCCGGCGATGCCGGAGAGCGTGATGACGAGGCCGATCGTCGCCTCGTTCCAGCCCTGTTCCGGTCCGCGCACGGCGAGGAGGTAGATGGCAAGGTAGGGACCAAGCCCGTCCCGCACGTCCGCCAGGAAGAAGTTGAGGGCGTCGAGCCCGCGCAGCGAGCGCGCGGACGGGGTGCGCGCCGTCGCCGTCCCTTTTGTCGTGACCATCCCCGGCATGGCATGTCCTCGAAACGTCGCGGAGGATGGCGCGGCGTAACGGCCGAGCCCCGATCGACGCCTGCGCAATCGAGGCGGAGATCGAATCGTTCCGGGCACAGGATTAACAGTTTCGTGAAGACGTGCTTGCACGAAACCGATCAATACAAGTACAGCGTGTGTACTGTCCTCAGCGGCCCGGGCTGAACCGCATCGGTACGGTGACGGACAGGCTCGACACGGTGACGCCGGCCGGCGCGGCGGGCAGCGTCCCGCGCACGGCCGCGAGGGCGGCCGAGTCGATCGCCCCGATCCCGCTGCTGCCCGCGAGGCCCGCGCTCAGGACCTGGCCCGACCGGGCCACGGTGAAGCGCACCGTCGCGACGCCGCCGCCGGTGCCGGCCGCCGCGTTCCGGTTCATGCGGCCGTGGATGGCGGAACTGAGCGCGCCCTGCCATTGCCGGAGCGCGTTCGGATCGTTGCCGGCGGCCGCGGATCCGCCGGCGCTCTGCCGCGAGGCCGAAGCGGAGTTGCTGGCGTCGCGGCCCGCGCGCGCCGTCGCCGCCGCCCGGGCCTTCGCCTCGCGGGCGGCCTTCTCCTTGGCCTCCTGGGCGGCCTCGCGCCGCTCCTCCAGGAGTTCCTTGCGGCGTTCCTCGGCTTCCGCCTTGCGCTTCGCGTCGCGGATCGCCTTGAGGCGTGCCTCGCGCTCGGCCGCGACCTTGGCGGGGTCGGGCTTGGGCTTCGTCTCCTCGATCGGCTTCGGCTCGGGCGCCTGGGCCACGAGAGGCGGCGGCGGCGCCAGCGGCTCGGCCTGTTCCGCCGTCGAGGTGATGACCTGGCTCTCGGGCTCGACCGCCACGGCGTCGGGCGGCGGCGGCGCGACGGCCTCGGGCGGCTTCACGGCGACCGCCTCCTCGGGCACCATCTCGGCAGCCTCCGGCGGCTTCACCGCCTCGACCGGGTTCGGCGGCTCGACCGTCGAGGCCTCCGGCGGGGCGACCTGCGCCTCCTCCACCTGCGACGGGGCCTGCGTGTCGGCCTCGGTCATCTGCGGCGCCAGGTCGATCGAGATCGTGTTCTCTCCCGGAGGTGCGGGCGGCGTCAGGCGATAGAACGCGATGCCGACGAGCGCCGCGAGATGCAGCGCCAGGGCGGCCAGGAAGGCGGCGGCGAGGCCGGACGGCCCGCGCCCGGAATCACCGGTCGAGACGAAGGTGCTCATCGGTCTACTGTGCTGCCCCGCGGCTCGGGGCGGGTGCCGGGGAGGCGGGGGCGGCGGCTCCGCCGGGCGATTGCGCGATCAGCGACACCTTGGTGAAGCCGGCCTGCCCGACGAGGCCCATGACCTCCATGATCTTGCCGTAGGGCACGTCGCGGTCGCCGCGCACCAGCATCACCTGGGTCGGATCCTCGGCGGCGAGCGCGCGCAGGCGCGGCATCAGCGTCTCGGGCGTGAAGATCTCCTTGGCGATCGAGGGATTGCCGTCCTTGTCGATCGTGACCTCGAGCGGCTTCTTGGCCTGCGCGACCTTGGCGGCCGTGGTCTTGGGAAGCTGCACCGGCACGCCGGTCGTCATCAGGGGCGCGGCCACCATGAAGATGATGAGCAGCACCAGCATCACGTCCACCATCGGCGTGACGTTGATCTCCGACATCGGGGTCGTGTCGAGACCGTCCTCGTCGTCGCCGCTCGCGCGGATCGAACCCATGGCCATCGTCTGCCCTCCGGGGCTCCGGCGACGGACGCTGCCGGGCGCCGCCGCGATGTCTCTTCGCCGCCGGAGCCTCGCGAGCCCGGCGGACATCGTGCTGAAAGGGTCGGGCCGCGCAGCCCCGGCCGCGCGGAGGGCGCCCCGCTACTCGGCGGCGGCGGCGCGTCCGTGCGCGGAGCGGTCGCGGGCGAGGCGGTTGCCCAGCACGCCGATGCAGGAGACGAACGCGCCCTGGATGCGCCCGACGTCGTTCGTGAGCTTGTTGTAGGCCATGACGGCCGGGATCGCGACGACGAGGCCGATCGCGGTGGCGAAGAGCGCCTCGGCGATGCCCGGCGCCACCACCGCGAGCGACGTGTCCTGGCTCTTCGCGATGGACGAGAACGAGTTCATGATGCCCCAGACTGTGCCGAACAGGCCGACGAAGGGGGCCGTCGAGCCTGCCGTCGCGAGCAGCGCGAGGCCGCCCTGCAGGCGCTTGATCTCCAGGCCGAGCGCGGCCCGCATGGCGCGCTCGATGCGGTCGCGACGCTCGGCGCGGGTCTCGGTCGGATCCTGGTCGCGCCAGGCGTCGAGCGCGGCGTTGACCACGTGGGAGGCGATGCCCTTGCGGTCCGTCTCCAGGGCGCCGCCGGAGCGCACCAGCGTCTCGAAGGCCCTGGCCTGACGCTTGGCGGCGGCGAGCCGGACGATCTTCTCGAACACGACGGTCCAGCAGGCCACCGAGGCGACGACCAGCAGGATCATCACGCCCTTCACGATCGGGTCGGCCTGCAGGAACAGGCCGAGGAACGAGAAATCGTGAACAACCTCTGCCGGCGCGGATGTCGGATCCATGACGGACTCCCCAATGCTCGTGTCTGGTGCGGACGGAAATGCCGCTTGCCGTCCGGTGCCGCGGGCGCCGGACGGATCGAATGGTGTCGGGCCTCAGCGGTCGAAGGGTACGCCGGCCTTGCTCTCGGTTTCCATGCGCTCGAGGCAGCCTTCGCGGCTGGCCTCGCCGCCCTCGCAGGCGAGCACGTCGTTCAGGAGGACGCGGCCGAGCTTCGGGCAGGCGATGCCGGCGAAGTCGAAGATCTTCACGCTCGTCTTCCTGTCGGGCAGGGGGCCGAGCTCGACGGCGACGCGCTTCTGCGCCACGCCCTCTTGGTCGAAGGCGAACAGGTCGACCTTGAGCGACTTGAGCGCCGGGCCGCGACTGTTGTCGACGAGGAGATAGGTGCGGCACGAGTCGCCGGCCGGCTCCAGGCGGTTGAGCTGGAGCTTGATCGGCACGCCCTTGGAGGCATCCGCCGGCGGCTTGTCATCCTGCGCGAGAACGGGCGCGGCGAGCGCGATCGACGCGCCGAGGCAGGCCGCCGCGATCGGGGCGAACCGTCCGATCCGGTTGCGGCGATGGAATGGCACACCCCGGCTCGGCACCTGCGCGTTCTCCCTGACCTGCTCCTTCACCTGTCCCATCCTCCCCATGCTCCCCCGGCGGGCGGCTTGTCCCGGCTCGAACCTAATGCAGCGCGGCTTCGGCCGGCCCCGCCGCGTCGACGAGGCGCAGAGCGGCCGTGTTCAACGTATCGGCCGCGTCTCGCACCGCCGCGACGAGCCGGGGCGCCTCGGCCCGGCCCGTGATCGCGGCCGCGTCGCGCCGCACCTCGTCCCAGAGGCGCCGGCGCCCGCGACCGATCAGCGCCACGAGGGCGCACTCGTTCGCCGTCACCCGGCAGCAGGTCGCCGGCATGAACTGCCAGTCGCCCTCCCGCTCCGCGCGGAGCGCCCGCACGATGCCGACGACCCCCGAGACCAGCCGGCCGCCCTCGGCAGCTCCGAGCAGGCGCTCGGCCCCGTCGAAGGCGGCGTCCCAGCAGGCCACGTCGCTCGTCAGGTAGCCGGAGGCGACGAACCGCGCGACCGAGAGCGCGAGCACATCCGCGTCATCGCCGCAGACCTCACCCACCTTCAGCATCCGTGCGTGCACGGACGGGATCGACGACGCGCTCATACGGCCTCCGGTCAAGCGCTGAGCCCACCGGACCGGCCCCGCTCGGCGGGACCCCGCATGACGCTTGCGGGCGGAAGTATCCCGGGTGCCACCCCTTGATCAAGGTCTGTGCTGAATATCAGAGGAATTCCAAACTGTTACTCTCCGATGCTGAAGCCTGGCCGCGCGCTCTTGCCGATTCGTCCCGGTCGATATTGCGGAATGCTCCCGTTCTCCCCGCATGACGCGACGGGCCGCCGGGCAGGGCGCGGCGCTGGACGCTGCTTCCCGGGGATGGCCGGTGCCGGCCACTTGATGGCCCTCGGGCCGGCCTCCATATCGGTGTTGCCGGCAGGCTCTGCCGGCCGGAGCGCTGCGTTCGCGGGCTCCAAACACGAAGTGCCTGTCTGCCTGACGCCGAGGGCTTCGCAAGGGACTCTGACCCGCCAATGACGCGTCCATCCCCGTTCGGACACCCGTTCCTGCTCGGCTTCGACGAGATCGAGCAGGCCCTCGACCGTGTGTCGAAGGCCGCCAACGACGGCTATCCGCCCTACAACATCGAGCGCCTGACGCGCACCGAGCAGGAGCCGGAGCGCCTGCGCATCACGCTCGCGGTGGCGGGCTTCACCCGCGACCAGCTCGACGTGATGCTGGAGGAGAACCAGCTCGTCGTGCGCGGCCGTCAGGTCGAGGAGCGCGAGCGGCAGTTCCTCCATCGCGGCATCGCCGCGCGCCAGTTCCAGCGCGCCTTCCTGCTCGCGGACGGCATGGAGGTGCTGGGCGCCGACCTCTCGAACGGCCTCCTCTCGATCGACCTCGCCCGGCCCGAGCCCGAGCGCGTCGTCCGCAAGATCGCCATCGCGTCCCGCGATTGAACACTGCCGCGCGGAACACCATCTCTCCGTCCAGGTCGGGTCGTCGCTACGGGACCTGAACCGACCGAACGCTCTGCCTCGAAAGGAGGGCACGACATGACCGAACTGAGCCAGAACCCGATCACCCCCGCCGATCTCGATCCGACCGAATTCCGGGCCGCCGATCTCGCAGCCCTCGGCGAGGGCCACATCGCCTACGTGCGGCCGATCCGCTCGGATGAGGTGAAGCGGTTCTTCCCGCAGGCGCCGGACCTGACGCCGGGCCTCGAGCTCTTCGCCCTGCTGTCGGCCAGCGGCGCGCCGATCCTGCTCGCCGATTCGCGCGACGTGGTGGTGGCGAACGCGATGGCGCACGACCTCCACACCGTCAGCCTGCACTGATCCCCTTCTCCCGGAAGGCCGGCGCCCGCACGGGCGGGCGCCGCTCAACGCATCTCCGCGACCGCCCCGAGCAGCCGCGCAATGTCCTGCGGCCGGGACAGGCGATGGTCGCCGTCGGCGATCAGCGTCAGGACCGTGCCAGCCCTCGGCAGGCGGTCGAGGATCTTGAAGGCGTGGCCATGGGGCACGTCGGGGTCCTGCATCCCCTGCAGGATATGGACGGGGCAGCCGAGATCGAGCGCTCCTCCGAGCAGGCAGTTGCGGCGCCCGTCCTCGATCAGCGCCATGGTGATGGCGTCTGGCTCCGGCGCGTAGGCGCTCTCGCGCAGGAAGACGCCGTCCCGCTCCAGCGTCGCGCGCACCTCGGTCGGGAACTGCGCCCACATCAGGTCCTCGGTGAAGTCGAGGGCGGGCGCGATGAGCACGAGGCCGGCGGCCGGCATCTCACCGCGGGCGAGGCGTGCCCGTGCGGCGAGGCAGGCGATCCATCCGCCCATCGACGAACCGATCAGGACGGGGCGCTCGGGCGCGAAGGCGGCGAGCACCGCCTCGGCGTCCGCGAGCCACGTGGATATCGTGCACGACGCGAACGCGCCCTCGGAGGCGCCGTGCCCCGAATAGTCGAACCGCACGAGCCTGCGGCGCGCCTCGGCCGCCCAGGCATCCACCGCCATCGCCTTGGTGGCGCCCATGTCGGAGCGGAAGCCGCCGAGCCAGACCACGGTCGGACCGGCGCCGTCCCGGACCCGCACGGCGATCCGGCGGCGCTCGGCGCCGTCGCCCGCCACGATGAATTGAGGGTCAGTTTGTTGCGTACTCGCGCTCGTATCCACCGGCACCGTTCTCCCTCGCCGCTTCCGAATCGTTCAACGTGAACGCTTCGCGGCAGCCATTCGTTTACCCGACCGTAAAGCGGCGCGGCGATCCTCAGGCGATGAGCGGAACGAGAGCACGCGGCCGGACCCCGGCATCCACGGCAGGCGATCCGCGGGGGCGGCGGGGGCGATGAACAGCGAAGCTCGTCCTCCCGTCGGCTTCCCGACCGAGGTCGCGCCGCTCGTCGGCGCCCGCATCCTGCAGATCATCCCCGAGCTCGATGCGGGGGGCGCGGAGCGCACCACCGTCGATGTCTCGGCCGGCCTCGCCGCCGCCGGAGCCAGGGCGCTGGTGGCGACCGAGGGCGGCCGGCTCGTCGGCGAGCTCCAGGCCAAGGGTGGCGTCTGGCTGCCCTTCCCGGCCTCCTCCAAGAACCCGGTCGCGATGGCGCTCAACGTCGGGCGCCTCGTGCGGCTCTGCCGGCGGGAGAACGTGCAGATCCTCCATGCCCGCTCGCGCGCCCCGGCCTGGGTCGCGCTCGGCGCGGCGCGGCGGCTCGGGATCCCGCTCGTCACGACCTACCATGGCAGCTACTCGGGCCGGACCGGCGTCAAGGTGCTGTACAATTCCGTGATGGCCCGCGGCGACGTCGTCATCGCCAACTCCCACTACACCGCCGACCTGATCCGCAGCCTCCACGCGGAGCAGGCCGGCGGCCGCGTACGGGTGATCCACCGGGGCACCGACCTCGCGACCTTCAGTCCGGTGGCGGTCGGGCCGGGCCGCGTCGAGGCCCTGCGGCGCGCCTGGGGCGTGGCGCCGCACGAGCGGGTGGTCCTGCTGGCGGCCCGCCTCACGGCCTGGAAGGGCCAGCGGGTGCTGATCGAGGCCGCCGCGCTGATGCGCGACCGGGGCGTCGGCGACCTTGCCATCGTGCTGGCCGGCGATCCGCAGGGCCGCGTCGCCTACAAGCGCGAACTCGACGCGCTCGTCGCCGCGCGCGGCCTGCAGGGTATCGTGCGGCGGGTCGGCCATTGCACCGACATGCCAGCAGCGTTCCGGGCGGCCTCGGTGGTGGCGGTGCCGTCGACCGAGCCCGAGGCCTTCGGGCGCTCGGCGGTCGAGGCGCAGGCGCTGGGCACGCCCGTCGTGGTGTCGGATCTCGGCGCCGTGCCCGAGACCGTGCTGAGCCCGCCCGACGCCGCCCCGGCGCAGCGGACCGGCTGGCGGGTGCCGGCGGGCGATGCGAGGGCGCTCGCCGACGCCATCGGCGACGCCCTCGCGCTCGGCGCCAGCGCGCGCGATGCCCTCGCGCGGCGGGGGAGGGCGCATGTCGAGGCGCACTTCTCGCTGGAGCGCATGATCGGCGATACGCTCGCGGTTTACACGGAGCTGTTGCAGCGCGGCAGCACGATGACTTGATGCGGCGGAGGTTCGAGCCCCGAGAATTCGAGACAACTTCGCGGTTCCCGGGTGACATCGGGCCGCGACTCATGAACCAAAGCAGACGAGCGATGTTGACTTGTCGCGTGGTTCGGCCAAGGTGTCGCATCCGGGAAAGGCCGGAGCGATCGGTGGTCGGGCAGCCCATTGGGTGATGCCGAGGGCCGCCGTTTCGTCGTTGACTTAGGAGAACACAGCCATTCGTAGACCTATGAGAGCCATGCCGGCCCCGCAGAAGGACGGGCCGCGCGCCAACCGGGACATCCGCGGCGTCCGCGAAGTGCAGCTCATCGACGATACCGGCCAGAACCGCGGTGTCGTCCCCTTCTTCGATGCCCTTCAGATGGCCGAGGAGGCCGGGCTCGATCTCGTCGAGATCGCACCGAACTCCACGCCTCCCGTCTGCAAGTTCCTGGATTACGGGCGTTTCCGCTTCAACGAGCAGAAGAAGCAGAACGAGGCCCGCAAGCGCCAGAAGACGGTCGAGGTCAAGGAGATCAAGCTCCGCCCCGGCATCGACAAGCACGATTACGACGTGAAGATGAAGGCCGTGCACCGCTTCTTCGAGGAGGGTGACAAGGTGAAGGTCACGCTGCGCTTCCGCGGCCGCGAGATGGCGCACCAGGACATCGGCCTGCGGCTCCTCGAGCGCGTGAAGTCGGAGACCGCCGAGATCGCCAAGGTCGAGAGCGAGCCGATGCTCGAAGGCCGGCAGATGATCATGATCCTCGCGCCGCGCTGAGCGTGGCGCGCCGCCTTCCATGATGCCCGACCTTCCGTCCGCGCCGCCTCAACCGGGGCGGCGCCGTCTTGTGCGTGGCCCCCTGTGAGCGAAGCCTTCCTCTCGCGGCGCGTGCCGCTGGCCGGCCGGCTCCGGCTGATCCATGCGCCGGCGGGCGACTACGCCTTCTCGCGCTACACGAGCGGCCGGGGCTTTCGGCATTTCGGCACGCTCTGCCGGGCGGTGCTCGATCCCGACTCGGTGGCCTTGGACGTCGGCGCGAATATCGGGCTGACGACCCTGATCGCCGCGGACGTGGCGACCCGCGGGCGCATCTACGCGATCGAGGCGGCGCCCCGGAATTTCGCGGCGCTCGCCCGCAACGTCTACGAGCACGGCGCCTCGGTGATCCGGCCAATCCACTGCGCGGTGGGCGCGCGGGAGGGCACCGTCCCGTTCTTCGACAACTCGACCTTCGGCTACGTCGTCGCCGAGGGCGACATGGCCGCATCCTCCGGAACGCCGGTCCCGCTGCGCACCCTCGACAATCTCGTGGCCGAGCGCGGGCTCGAGCGGCTCGACTTCATCAAGATGGATATCGAGGGTTTCGAGCAGGAGGCGCTCGCGGGCGCCGAGGCGACGCTCGCACGGTTCGAGCCGCTCGTGATGCTCGAGTTCAACTCCTGGTGCCAGATCGCGTCCTACGACAGGAGCCCGCGCCGCTTCCTCGAATGGCTGCTCGATGCCTTCCCGGAACTCCACGTCTGGCGCTACGGCCGCCTGACCTCCGTGCGGGAGATGGGCGTCTACAACTTCCTGCACACGCACCTGATCCAGCACCATTGCAACACCGACCTCGTCGGTGCCCGCTCGGGCGCTCGGCTGGATCGCCTCAAGGCGATGCAGCGGGAGGGCGGGATCAGGGGCTGGCGGCGCCGGCTCGGGTTCTGAGGCGGGATCTGCGTGATCCCTTCGGTATAGGTAAGGGCTCTCGACCTCGTCCCACCCTCGCCCTCATCCTGAGGCGCTGCGCCAGCGGCCTCGAAGGAGGCCTCCAGCGGCCCCTGCGCTCCCTGGAACCCTCCTTCGAGGCCTCCGCTACGCTGCGGCGCCTTAGGATGAGGCCGAGGGCGGGACGGTCAACGCCGAACCGAAGGGATCGAGCGGACGCCGTATGAGGCGGGTCCGGGCGGGGTAGGCGAGCGTCGCGACGCCTTGCGCCTGGCCCCTTCTCCCGCCCGGGCGGAGGGCGAGCCTCGCACCCGCCGCGATGTGCTTTCCGCGTCCGGGCCGGAGCGGCGTCGCGCCGCTCCCTACTTCACCATCGCCACCTGGGCGTCGCCCCTGCGGCGCAAGACATTGACCGTCACGTCGTCGTCGTGCCGCTGCAGCCGGATGTCGATCCGGGACTGGCCGAGCTTCAGGTTGAAGATCGAGACGCCGTCGAGGAAGGCCGGCAGGGTCGGGTTGCGGAAGCGCACCCGGTTGCGGGCATGGTCGATCTCGAGCCCGAGGCAGGCGGCCAGGAAGGCGAAGGGCGCGGCCGCCGCCCAGGCCTGCGGGCTGCAGGCGACCGGGTAGGCCACGGGCCCGCGCTGGCGGCGGCGCATGAAGCCGCAGAACAGCTCCGGCAGGCGCTTCTGGTCCTGGTAGAGCGCGGTATCGAACATGCCCTGGAAGATGCGCGAGGCTTCCGGCTTCAGGTCGTAGCGCGCGAGTCCGAGGGCGATCAGGGCGTTGTCGTGCGGCCAGATCGAGCCGTTATGGTACGACATCGGGTTGTAGCGGGCCTCGCCGCGGGCGATCGTGCGCACCCCCCAGCCGTTGAAGCCGTCCTTCGACAGGAGCTGCGCCGCCACGCTCGCCGCCCGCTCCGGCAGCGCGATCCCGGTGAAGAGGGCGTGGCCCGCATTCGAGGAGCGCACGGCGCACTGGCGCTTCTCGCCGTCGAGGGCGAGCACGTAGGTGCCGATCTCGGCGTTCCAGAACGACCTGTCGAACGCCTCGCGCAGGGCCCGGGCCTGATGGGTCAGGGCTTCCGCCATGGGGTCGTGGCCGAGCATCGCGGCGAGCTTGGCCATGCCGTTCTTGGCGGCGTAGACGTAGCCCTGCACCTCGCAGAGCGCGATCGGCCCCTTCGCGAGCTGGCCGTCGGCGTGGAAGATCGAATCGTGGCTGTCCTTCCAGCCCTGGTTCTCCAGGCCCTTGTCGGTGTCGCGGGCGTATTCGACGAAGCCGTCGCCGTCGCGGTCGCCGTACTCGTTCATCCACGTGAGCGCGCGTTCGAGCGCCGGCCAGATATGGGCGATCGTGTCCCGGTCGCCCGTGACGGCGTAGTACTCCCAGGCCAGCATCACGAAGAGCGGCGTGCCGTCGATGGTGCCGTAATAGTGGCGGAACGGCACCTCGCCGAGCATCGCCATCTCGCCGCGGCGGGTCTCGTGGAGCACCTTGCCGGGCTGGGCGTCGGCGGCCGGGTCGACGGTCTTGGCCTGGGTCGAGGCGAGGTAGCGCAGCACGCCCTTGGCGAAGTTCGGGTCGATCCAGAGCGCCATCATGGCCGTGATGATGCCGTCGCGCCCGAACACGGTGGAGTACCAGGGGATGCCGGCGAAGGGGTAGATCCCCTCGGGCGTCCGGCTCGCCAGCATGTAGAGGTCGGCGGTGGCCCGGCAGGCCGCCTCGTTGAACTGGTCGTTCGAGGAGATGATTGTGGTGATGCCCGCGGTGAGCTGGCGCTGGTCGCGCCGCGCGTCGCGATAGGCGCGGGCGAAGATGACGCCCTCCGCGAGGCCCTTGGGCGGGCGCACGCCCGTGCTGCCGGCCGCGAGCGCGAGCCCCGCGGCCGCATCCTCGCCGACCTTCTCGGCGGCGGGCGCGCTGGTGAAGGCGCGGTGCGACTCGCACACCACCCGGATGAACAGCGAGGCCCGCTCGCCGGGCTTCAGCGTCAGCGCGAACGTCGCCCGGCCGGGCTCGATCTCGCGAGGCTTGGGCCCGAAGTGAACGGCCGTGGTGCGAACCACCTCGTCGAGGCCGACGTAGCGGAACTGCACCTCGTGGTCGCTCGCGACCTGCACGGAGCGCTTGCCGTGATGCGCCCGGTTGGTGCCGCGCACCTCGAACAGGTCGCGGTAATCGGCGTCGAACGTGACGGTGAGGCGGAAGCTGCGGGGCCGCGAATCGTAGGAGCGCAGCCCGATGCGGTCGTAGCAGCTGCCCTTGAACAGGAACTTGGTGCGCTCGATCGCGATCACCTCGCGGGGGATCGTGGTCTCGTCGTGGGCGTCGATGCGGATATCGGGCGTCGTCATGTCGACGCTGAGGGCGCCGTTGTCGTCCTGCATCACCGAGGAGAGCAGGAGCGGGCGCTGGTCCTCGACCGTGAAGTGCAGGCGCGACAGGTAGCGCGTGTCCTGGAAGTAGAGGCCCTCCGGACCCGGCAGCACGCCGATATCGCCGTAGCTGTCGAGCACCGCGAAGGCCTCGCCGTATTTCAGGGAGCGCAGCGGCCGCTCGACAAGCGAGGTCTGCGCCTCGATGTGGTATTGCGGAAGAACCTCGTCGGCGTTCTGGAAGCCCTGGACGCGCTGCGGCGCCTGGCTCGCGGCGGGGTGCGCCTTCGCCGTCATGTCTTCTGCCGCCATGCTTGGGCATCTCCGGATGTCGAGGGGCACGAATCGAAAGGGCCGCCGGATCGCTCGTTCGGCGAAGCGGCGGCCCTTGGGACCGACTCAGTTAGGCGATCATACGACGCCGGCCAGGCTCTGTTAACCCTGGCCGGCGCTCGCCGATGCGTGGCCTCAGGCCGGCATCGCGGCAGCCGAGAGGGAGGGCCGCGCCGAGCCGTTCATCTCGCCGTAATGCGGAGCGAAGGCCGCGGCGGTCGGCAGCTTGATGACGTCGTGCTGGCCGGCGAGAAGGCGCTCGTAGGCCGCCACGTACTTCTTCACCATGCACTCGGCGGTGAACTGGCCCTCGAAGTGGCGGCGGACGCCGGCACGGCTCATGCCCTTCACGGTCTCGACGGCCGCGACCGCCTCGTCCATGCTGCCGCACAGGACGCCGCTGACGCCGTCGGCGATGACCTCCGGCACGGAGCCGTTGCGGAAGGCGATCACGGGCGTGCCGGCCGACATCGACTCGATCATCACGAGGCCGAAGGGCTCCGGCCAGTCGATCGGGAAGGCGAGAGCCAGGGCGTTGCCGAGGAAGTCCTTCTTCTGCTCCTCGTTGATCTCGCCGATATACTCGATCAGCGGGTGATGGGTCATCGGCTCGATGACCTCATCCCAGTATTCCTGGTCCGCCTTGTCGACCTTGGCCGCGATCTTCAGCGGCACGCCCGAGCGCTTGGCCATCTCGATGGCGCGGTCCGGACGCTTCTCGGGCGAGATGCGGCCGAGGAAGGCAAGGTAGCCGCCCTTCGCCTCCGGGTAGAACGGGCAGTTCTCCTTCGGCAGGCCGTGATGGATCGTCGAGAGCCAGTTCACGTTCGGCGGCATCGGCTCGCGCTGGTTGTCGGAGATCGAGACCAGCGGCATGCCCGTGAACGTCTTGTAGACCGGCATGAAGTCCGGCACGTCGAGGCGGCCGTGCATCGTCGTGAGGCACTTGTGGTTCAGGTCCTCGAACAACGGGTACTGCAGCAGGTCGATGTGGAAGTGGAGGATGTCGAACTCGTGGGCCCGGCGGCGGATCTGGTGCAGCATCGCGAGGTGGCTCGCGGTGTGGTCCCGGTAGCCGAGCAGGCGCAGACCCTCGGGCGTGCACGCCGCGAGCTTCGCCGAGGTCTCCGAGTCGCCGCTCGCGAAGAGCGTGACGTCGTGACCCTGCCGGACGAGTTCCTCGGTGATCCAGGACACGACGCGCTCGGTGCCGCCGTAGAACTTCGGAGGCACGGCCTCCGAGAGCGGGGCGATCTGGGCAATGCGCACGAAAAAGTCTCCTGTGAGGGCGAACGTTTCGGAGAGCTAACCCGATCCGGCCTGAGTGGGACATGAACGAAACTGACAGCCAAGGTTATGGTTCCTGCGCCTCGCCTGCGGCTACAACTGTTCCGCGATACTCCCCGGATGTCCCCGAAATGCTGATTGTCCGGGGCGGGCCGACCGCGGTTCTCGCGGCGTCGAAGCAGGAAAAGGGCCACCCCGGTGCGCCCGGACGCCCGGCACAGGCATGCCGACCGCCCATCGCCACGGAGGCGATTGAAAGGCCGACGCTTTTCTGTCATAAGCCCGCCCGCGTCGAACCGCCCGGCCAGACAGGGCTGCCGTGGCGGTTCGTGTTGCTCCACCAGAAGCATCCATCGAGCGCATCTCCCCGGTTCTCACCGGCCGGACAGGTTTTGCGCGTAGGAGAGCCAAATGCCCAAGCTGAAGACGAAGTCGGGCGCCAAGAAGCGCTTCAAGATCACCGGCACCGGCAAGGTCATGTACGCCCAGGCCGGCAAGCGTCACGGCATGATCAAGCGGACGACGAAGCAGATCCGCAACCTGCGCGGCACCACGACCCTGTTCGAGGGCGACGCCGCCAACGTGAAGAAGTTTTTCCTGCCCAACAGCCGGTAATCCTTCACTAGCCGAACTGCTTTTCTCGTAATCCAGGAGATCGACCATGGCCCGCGTCAAGCGCGGCGTGACCAGTCACGCGAAGCACAAGAAAGTCCTCAAGGCCGCCCGCGGCTATTACGGCCGCCGCAAGAATACGATCCGCATCGCCAAGCAGGCGGTCGAGAAGGGCCTGCAATACGCCTACCGCGACCGCAAGAACAAGAAGCGCACCTTCCGCGCCCTCTGGATCCAGCGCCTCAACGCCGCCGTCCGCGAGCACGGCCTGACCTACTCGCGCTTCATCGACGGCCTGGCGAAGTCCGGCATCGAGGTCGACCGCAAGGCGCTGTCGGAACTCGCCATCCACGAGCCCGCGAGCTTCGCGGCCGTGGTGGAGAAGGCCAAGGCCGCGCTGCCCTCGGCCAAGGCCGCCTGAGCAGCCCTCGCATCACAGGACTTCCGGCGAGAGGCGCGGCGCACCAGGAGCGCCGCGCCTTCGTCATTTTCGGACGGTTTCGATGTCCGCCCGCGCTTGCATCCGCGTGCGCGAACCGCAAAACCTCCCGCGCGTCGTTCCCGAGGCGCATCCGGCCAGAGACAGCGATGACCGATCTCGACACTCTCGAACGCGACCTTCTCTCCCAGGTGGAGGCGGCCGCCGACGAGGCCGCGCTCGAAGCCGTGCGCGTCTCGGCTCTGGGCAAGAAGGGCAGCGTCTCGGATCTCCTGAAGACGCTCGGCGCCATGACGCCCGACGAGCGCAAGGCGCGCGGCCCCCTGATCAACGGCCTGCGCGACCGCCTGCAGGGCGCGCTCTCCGGGCGGCGGGAGGCCCTGGCCGAGGCCGCCCTCGAGGCGCGCCTGGCCGCCGAACGGGTCGACGTCACGCTTCCCGTCCGCGAGGCGCCCGAGGCCCGCGGGCGCATCCATCCGATCAGCCAGGTGATCGACGAGATCACGGCGATCTTCGCCGATATGGGCTTCTCGGTGGCGGAGGGGCCCGACATCGAGACGGACGAGCTGAACTTCACTGCGCTCAACTTCCCGCCCGGCCACCCGGCCCGCGAGATGCACGACACCTTCTTCCTGGCGCCCGACCGGACCGGGCAGCGCAAGGTGCTGCGCACCCACACCTCGCCGGTGCAGATCCGGACCATGCGCGCCGAGGCCCCCCCGATCCGCGTGATCATCCCGGGCCGGACCTACCGGCACGATTCCGACCAGACCCACACGCCGATGTTCCACCAGGTCGAGGGGCTCGTGATCGACCGCTCGGCCAACATCGCCAACCTGAAATGGGTGCTCGAGGAGTTCTGCAAGGCGTTCTTCGAGGTCGAGGGCGTGAAGATGCGCTTCCGGCCCTCCTTCTTCCCCTTCACCGAGCCCTCGGCCGAGGTCGACATCCAGTGCTCGCGCAAAGGCGGCGAGATCCGCTTCGGCGAGGGCGACGACTGGCTCGAGATCCTGGGCTGCGGCATGGTCCACCCGAACGTGCTGAGGAATTGCGGGCTCGATCCCGACAGCGTGCAGGGCTTCGCCTTCGGCGTCGGCATCGACCGCATCGCCATGCTGAAATACGGCCTTCCGGACCTGCGCCCCTTCTTCGATGCGGACCTCCGCTGGCTCGACCATTACGGCTTCCGGCCGCTCGACGTGCCGAGCCTCGTCGGCGGGCTGACGAGCTGACCTGATCATCCGCGCGACCCGGCCCGGACCGGGTCGTCTCACTTCCTGACGGGCGTCCCCGCCGCTGCGCGGGTCGGGCGCCGAGGGACGGCACCCATGAAATTCACCCTCTCCTGGCTCAAGGACCACCTCGACACCGAGGCCTCGCTCGATACCATCGCCGAGACGCTGACGCGCATCGGCCTCGAGGTCGAGGGCATCGAGGACAAGGCGGCGGAGCTGAGGTCCTACGTCGTCGCCAAGGTCCTCACCGCCGAGCAGCACCCGAATGCGGACCGCCTCCGCGTCTGCACGGTCGATGCGGGCGACGGGCAGCCCCTGCAGGTCGTGTGCGGCGCGCCGAATGCGCGCGCGGGCATGACATCCGTCTTCGCGCCGCCCGGCACCTACGTGCCGGGCAAGAACATCACCCTGGCGGTCGGCACGATCCGGGGGGTCGAGAGCCGCGGCATGCTGTGCTCGGGCGCGGAACTCGGCCTCGGCGACGACCACGAGGGTATCCTCGAATTGCCCGAGGACGCGCCGGTGGGCGAGCCCTACGCCCTCTATGCGGGCCTCGACGACCCGGTCGTGGAGATCAACCTCACGCCGAACCGCCCCGACTGCACCTCGGTCCACGGCATCGCCCGCGACCTCGCGGCGACCGGGATCGGCACGCTCAAGCGCGAGCCGCTGCCGCCCGTGCGGGGGGAGGGGGCTTGCCCGGTCCCGGTCAGCCTCGACTTCGAGCCGGCCGATCGCGGCCTCTGCCCGATCTTCGCGCTGCGTCTCGTGCGGGGGGTCCGCAACGGCCCGTCGCCCGCCTGGATGCAGGCGCGCCTGCGCGCCATCGGCCTGCGCCCCATCAACGCGCTCGTCGACATCACGAACTACGTGACGTTCGACCGCGGCCGGCCGCTGCACGTCTTCGACGCCGCCAAGGTGGCGGGCGGCCTCACCGTCCGGCGCGCCCGCACGGGCGAGTCGCTGAAGGCCCTCGACGGGCGCACCTACGCGCTGACCGACGACATGGTGGTGATTGCCGACGCGCGCGGTGTCGAGTCGCTCGCCGGCATCATCGGCGGCGAGGGCTCGGGCTGCGACGAGGGCACGGTCGACGTGCTGATCGAGTCGGCCCTCTGGGACCCGGCCAACATCGCCCAGACCGGGCGCCGCCTCGGCGTGATCACGGACGCGCGCTACCGCTTCGAGCGCGGCGTCGATCCGGCCTACACGCTGCCGGGTCTCGATCTCGCCACCTGCCTCGTCCTCGACATCTGCGGCGGCGCCCCGAGCCAGCCCGCGATCGCGGGCGAGCCGCCCGAGACGGAGCACATCATCGACTTCCCCTGGACGGAGGTGCGGCGGCTCGCCGGGATCGAGCTGTCGCGGGCCGAGATGAAGGTGACGCTTGAGACGCTCGGCTTCCACGTGGCCGGCACGGGCGACCGCGTGAAGGTGCTGCCGCCCTCCTGGCGGCCCGATGTCGAGGGCAAGGCCGACCTCGTCGAGGAGATCATCCGCATCGCCGGCCTCGACCGCATCGAGCCGAAGCCGCTGCCGCGCACCGCGCAGGCCGTGGGCAGGCCCGTCCTCACCGTCATTCAGAAGCGCACGCGCCTCGCCAAGCGGGCGCTCGCGAGCCGCGGCCTGATGGAGGCGTTGACGTGGTCCTTCATCCCGCACGCCGATGCCGTTCTGTTCGGCGGCGGCGGTGCGGACCTCGCGCTCGCGAACCCGATCGCCTCGGACCTGTCCGACATGCGGCCGAGCCTCGTCCCGGGGCTGCTGCGGGCCGCCCAGCGCAACGCCGACCGCGGCTATCCGGACGCGGCCCTGTTCGAGGTCGGGCAATGCTTCGCGAATGACGAGCCCGAGGGCCAGACCATCCGCGCGGCGGCCACGCGCCGGGGCAGCGCGGGCCATGCCGGCGGCGGGCGCCACTGGGACGGCGCCGCCGCGACGGTCGACGTGTTCGAGGCCAAGGCCGACGCGCTCGCGCTGCTCGCGGCGCTGGGCGTCCCCACCGGCGGCCTTCAGATCGCCGCCGGCGGACCAGCCTGGCTGCATCCGGGCCGCTCCGGAACCCTGCAATTCGGGCCGAAGAACCCGATCGGCCATTTCGGCGAGGTCCACCCCCGGGTGATGAAGGCCCTCGACCTCAAGGGGACGCTCGTCGCCTTCGAGATCACCCTCGAGGCGCTGCCGCTTCCGAAATACAAGCCCACCAAGGCCAAGCCGGCTCTCGCCCTCTCCGACTTCCAGCCGGTCTCCCGCGACTTCGCCTTCGTGGTCGGCCGCGACGTGGCGGCGGGCGACGTGGTGAGGGCGGCGCAAGGGGCGGAGCGCAAGCTCATCGCCGGCATCGACGTGTTCGACGTCTACGAGGGCGCCGGTATCCCGGAGGGCTCGAAGTCGGTGGCGATCGCGGTGCGCCTGCAGCCGGTCGAGAAGACCCTGACGGATGCCGAGATCGAGGCGGTCAGCGCGAGGATCGTCCAGGAAGTCGCGCGCAAGACCGGCGCGACGCTCCGCGGCTGAGACGAGGCGGCCATGGCGCGGAGCGACCTGATCGAGGCACTCTCGGGCGCGGATTACCTGCCTGAGGATGCCATTCGCGGCGCCGTCGCGGAGCCGGGCGCCATCGCCGACGAGGCGTTGCGGCTGCTCGAGGCGGCCGCGGCGGGCACCGAACTGACCGATCGCGAGGCGAACCTCCTGTTCTGGGGCCTGCACGTGCTCGCGGCGGTCCGCGACACGCGGGCCCTCTCGCCTCTCCTGAAGCTCCTGCGGCAGGACGCCGACGCGATCGACGCAGTGCTCGGCGACGCCGCCGGAACCACCCTCTCGCGCGTCATCGCGAGCCTCTACGGCGATGATCCGTCGGAGTTGTTCGCCCTGATCCTCGACACCACGATCGATGACCTCGTGCGCAACGAGGCGCTCGTGGCGCTCGCCTTCCTGGCGCGCGAGGATCGGGTCGCGCGCGCTTCCGTCCGCGACCTGCTCGTCCGGTTCGACGACAAGCGCGTGGCCGTGGAGGGTGACATCGGCTGGCTCGGCTGGGAGGAGGCGATCGCGCTGCTCGGCCTGAGGGAACTCGGCCCGCGCGTCGATGTGGCCCGGAGGGACGGGCGGCTCGACGCGGAGACCAGCGATCCGGCTTGGTTCAAGTCGGCACTCCGCAGGGCCGAGGCGCGCCCGGACGACCGGAGCGACCTCGATCAGCGCGGCCTCGGCTACCTCGACGACCCCGTCGCGGCCCTCGCCTGGACCAGGGAGGGGGCCGGGGAGCCGGTGCGCAATCCCTTCAAGGATGTCGGCCGCAACGATCCCTGTCCCTGCGGCAGCGGCAAGAAATTCAAGAAGTGCTGTCTCGATTTGGCAGAGATCCCGCGCTGATCCTCGACAGGTCGGCTCTCAGCAGTGATCCGACCGCAGCACCGCGTTTCGGCGATACCAGCCCGGGTCGAGGATCTCCATGAAGGGAACGTCCATCAGAACGCGGCCCTCGGTGTCGGTGATCTCGAAGCAGTAGCTGAACGGATCGTCGCCGACGCGCCGCAGACGGCTCTGCCGCAGATCCGCGGCGATGTCGGGGATGGCGTGGCAGGCTTCGAGATAGGCCTGCTCCAGGCTAGCGAAGCTCGATCCCTCCTCGTCCCTGTGGACCGCGGTCGGCGTCCGGACGTGAAGATGGAAGCGCGGCATACGGTTCTCTCCAATCTTCGCGTGGGCGCAGCGTCATTTTTTCAGAACCGGCACCGGGCCGCTCCGATAACGAAACCGGGCGGCAAAGCAACAATGTCGCAGATCGGAAATTTCGACGCTTGTACGTCACGAATTCTAGCGAAACCATCATGCAGATCAAATAAAAAGTTTTGGGAAAAAGATCATTCTTCCAGACAACATGCTAGATATTTTTGTTCATTCCGACTGCCGCGGAGAATCTACTGAGCAAAGTTTGCCCGATCGAACAGGTGCGGACGCAAGGCCCGGCGGTCCTGCAACCCCGATCCAACAGTCGAGGGGCCCCGCCTAGCGAGGCGAATCAGCGCCGCGCGGGACGAGGCGCGGCTCGCAGCCCGGCTTCAGGAGCCGGGACTGCCGTTCAGCGGATTCGCCTCGTCCCAGGCGTAGCGCAGCGTCTCGAACCGCATCGCGCGGGTGTCGACCATGAGCAGGCGGCCGACCAGCGGCTCGCCGAAGCCCGCGACGGCGCGGATCACCTCAAGCGCCATGAGCGAGCCCATCACGCCGGCGAGCGCGCCGAGCACGCCGGCCTCGGCGCAGGGCGGCACCGAGCCCGGCGGCGGCGGATTCGGGAAGAGGCAGCGGTAGGTCGGGTTCGGGCGCCCGTCCGGACCGGTCTCGTGGGCCCGGATCGTGGTCAGCGAAGCGTCGAACTGCCCGAGCGCCGCCGTCACCAGCGGGCGCCCGGCCCGGAAGCAGGCATCCGAGACCGCGTAGCGGGTCGAGAAGTTGTCCGAGCCGTCGGCCACGATGTCGTAGGCGGCGATAAGGTCGACGGCGTTCTCGGACGTGATGCGGAACGGATGAGGCACGACCTGCACGTGCGGGTTGAGGCGCGACACCGCCTCGGACGCGCTCTCGACCTTCGGCCGGCCGATGTCGGGCGTGCCGTGGATCACCTGCCGCTGCAGGTTCGACAGCGAGACGGAATCGTCGTCGACGATCCCGATCGTGCCGATCCCCGCCGCGGCGAGGTACTGGATCAGCGG
This sequence comes from Methylobacterium nigriterrae, assembly GCF_037106235.1. Taxonomy (NCBI): domain Bacteria; kingdom Pseudomonadati; phylum Pseudomonadota; class Alphaproteobacteria; order Hyphomicrobiales; family Methylobacteriaceae; genus Methylobacterium; species Methylobacterium nigriterrae. The sequence continues at coordinate 82,456 of NZ_JBAWTG010000008.1, forward strand.
GGCGCCGAGGCCGCCGGCGCCGATCACGAGCACGCGCGCCGCCTTGAGCCTGGCCTGTCCGGGGCCACCCACCTCGCGCAGGACGAGGTGGCGGGCGTAGCGTTCGATCTCGTCGCCGGAAAGTGCCATGCGGCGCGAGATAGCCCCACCCCTCCGCCGACGGAAGCCCGATCCGCGGCCCCGATCCTTCGCGCTCCGGTTTTCTTTCGCGCCGGCTTCTCTAGGGTGACGTTCCGCACCCGACCGAGACCCTATCGTACCCGTGCCGACAGATTCCTCGCCGCTCGCCCTGGCCCAAGCCCTCATCCGCTGCCCGTCGGTGACGCCCGCCGAGGGCGGTGCTCTCGACCTCCTCCAGCGCATCCTCGCCGAGGCCGGCTTCACGGTGCATCGACCCGTCTTCTCGGAAGCGGGCACGCCCGACATCGACAACCTCTACGCCCGGATCGGCAGCGGCGCTCCCTGCCTGCTGTTTGCCGGACATACCGACGTGGTGCCGCCGGGGGACGCGGCCGCTTGGCGCCACGCGCCCTTCTCGGGCACGGTCGAGGACGGCATCCTCTACGGACGCGGCGCCGCCGACATGAAGGGCGGCGTCGCCTGCATGCTGGCGAGCGCCCTCGGTTTCCTGCGGCGCCGCGGTCCGGATTTCGGCGGCTCGATCGGCTTCCTGATCACCGGCGACGAGGAGGGTCCGGCCATCAACGGCACCGTTAAGCTGCTCGCATGGACGCTCGGGCGCGGCGAGCGTTTCAGCCATTGCCTGCTCGGCGAGCCGACGAATCCGAGCCGCCTCGGCGAGATGATCAAGATCGGCCGGCGCGGATCGCTCACGGGCAGGATCACCGTGCACGGGCGCCAGGGCCACGTGGCCTACCCGCACCGTGCCGAGAACCCGATCCCGGGCTTGCTGCGGCTCGCCTCCGCCCTCCTGGAGGAGCCCCTCGACGGCGGCACCGCGCATTTCGACGCCTCGAACCTCGAATTCACGACGATCGACGTCGGCAACCCGGCCACCAATGTGATTCCGGCCGATGCCCGGGCCGTGTTCAACATCCGCTTCAACGAGGGCTGGAGCGCCGAGAGCCTGGGCGCCGAGATCCGCCGGCGCCTCGAGCGCGCGGCCGGCAATGCGGTGCGCTTCACCCTCGACCTGCAGCCCTCGAACGCCCCGGCCTTCCTGACGCGGCCGGACGCGTTCGTGGATCTCGTCGCCCGCGCCATCGAGGCCGAGACGGGATTGCGCCCCGCGCTCTCGACCACGGGCGGGACCTCGGACGCCCGCTTCATCAAGGATGCCTGCCCGGTCATCGAGTTCGGCCTCGTGGGCGAGACCATGCACCAGACAGACGAGGGCGTGGCGGTCGCCGACCTCGACCGGCTGACGGCGATCTATGGCCGGGTGCTCGACGCCTACTTCCCCGGAAGCTAGCGCGCTTTTCGCCAAAGCGGTTGCCGGTTTGGCGATCAGAAATCGCGCCAGATCAATGCTCTAGGCGCTACCCGAGATCCGGTGCGGACGGCGGCCGACCGCCGGGGGCATAGTCGACGCCCACGAAGGTGAGGCCGCAGGCCGGCGCCATCGGCCCGCAGCGGGCGCGGTCGCGCGAGGCGAGGATGCCGGCGACGTCGTCCGCGCTGAGGCGGCGGCTGCCGGCGAGCATCAGCGTGCCGACCATGCCGCGGACCTGGTGATGCAGGAAGGACCGGGCCGAGGTCGCGATCACGATCTCCTCCTGGAACCCCGTCGTCCGGACCGCGACGTCGAGTTGCTCGAGGGTGCGGACCGGGCTGTTCGCCTGGCACTCGGCGGCGCGGAAGGCCGTGAAATCGTGGCGTCCGAGGAGCCGCTGCGCGGCCGCGTGCATCAGCCCGGCATCGAGCGGCCAGGGCACGTGCCAGACATGGGCCCGCGTCAGCGCCGCTGGGCTGCGGCGGCTCAGGATGCGGTAGCGGTAGTGGCGGCGGATGGCGGAGTGGCGCGCGTCGAATTCCGGCCCCACGATCTCGGCCGAGAGGATCGCGACGGGGAGCGGCCGCAGATGCGCGTTGAGGGCGTCCCGCACGGTGTCGGTGCGCCACGCCCTCACGAGGTCGAGATGGGCGACCTGATGGGTTGCGTGGACGCCGGCATCGGTCCGGCCCGCGCAGGTCAGCCGCGGGCTCTCGCCCGAGAAGCGCACGACCGCGGCCTCGATCGCGCCCTGCACGGTGAGATCCTCGGCTTGGCGCTGCCAGCCGTGAAAGGGCGCCCCGTCGTACTCGATGACGAGCTTGTAGCGGGCCATCAGGGCAGGCGCGCGCCCGGTTCGAGCCGGGCACCGCGCAGGAACTCGGACCCGGATACGGAGCCGCCCCTGCCGGCCCGGCGCAGCTCGAGGAGGCGCAGGGCTCCCTCGCCGCAGGCCACCGTGCCGGCGCCGTCGAGCAGCGTCCCGGGCGTCCCCGAGCCCGCGACGGCCCCGGCCCGCAGGACCTTCACGCGCTCCGCCCCCCGGCCGAGATCGGCCTCGAAGAACGCGCCCGGAAAGGGCGACAGGCCGTTCACGTGGCTCGCGAGGGCCGAGGCCGGCCGGCGCCAGTCAATCCGCGCCTCCTCGTTCGTGATCTTGTGCGCGTAGACGACGCCCTCCTGCGCCTGCGGCGTGAAGGCGAGGTCGCCACGCTCGAGGGCAGACAGCGCGCGGCTCATCAGGTCGGCGCCGAGCGGCATCAGGGCGTCGTGAAGCTCGCCCGCCGTCATGCCGGGCGCGATCGGCAGGCGCGCCTCCATCGCCACCGGCCCGGTGTCGAGGGCCGCCTCCATGCGCATCACGCCGACGCCGCTCTCCGCATCGCCCGCCATCACGGCCCGCTGGATCGGCGCGGCCCCGCGCCAGCGCGGCAGCAGCGAGCCGTGCAGGTTCAGGCAGCCGTGGCGAGGGGTGGCGAGGAGCGCGGGCGGCAGCAGCATGCCGTAGGCGACGACGACCGCGACATCCGCCCCGTGCGCCCGGAACGTCTCGGCAGCGGCCGCGTCCTTCAGCGTCGTCGGGGTGTGGATCGGCAGCCCGAGCGTATCGGCCAGCGCGTGCACGGGCGAGGGGCGCAGGGCCATGCCGCGCCCGGCCCGCGCCGGCGCGCGCGTGTAGACGGCCGCGATCGTGTGGCCATCGGCCGCGACGCGGGCCAGTGTCGGCACCGCGAAATCCGGGGTGCCCATGAAGACGATTCTCAACACTCCGGCCCTCGCTCGCCGGCCTGCTCAGTAATCAGGCGGCCTCACCGCGCTTGGCCGCCTTGGCGAACTTCTTGTTCACGCGGTCACGCTTCAGCTTCGACAGGTGATCGATGAACAGGACGCCGTTCAGGTGGTCGATCTCGTGCTGGATGCAGGTCGCCAGCAGCCCATCCGCCTCGATCTCCTGTACTTGGCCATCAAGATCACGGTAACGCACGCGCACGCGATCGGGCCGTTCGACCTCGGCGTAATATTCGGGGATCGACAGGCAGCCCTCGTCGTAGACCCGCTTCTCCTCGGACGCCCAGACGATCTCCGGATCCAGGAACACTCGCGGTTCACGTGCATTCTCGTCTTTTGACGTATCTATGGTTACAACCCGCTTCGGGACGCCGATCTGGATCGCCGCGAGGCCGACGCCGGGGGCATCGTACATGGTCTCCAGCATATCGGCGGCGAGCTTGCGGATCTCGTCCGTGACAGGGCCGACCGGCTCCGAGCTCAGGCGCAGCCGGGAGTCGGGCAGAATGACGAGGGGGCGAACGGCCATGACGCAACCGGTTGGGCGAGGGCGGCCACGAGCGGCGCCTGCAGGTTCCTGCAGATAAGATGCGACACCGGACCGGTCAAATGGGCGCTCCGGGGCGGCGCGGAACGATTCCGTGCCCGCTCCGCCGGCTCTGATCGCGACCGAAACGAGGCGGCGGCCGGCGCCGTAAGGAATTCCGCACCGTAGGAACGAGGAGGGGGGCATGGGGGAGTGCCGGGGGCAGGGTCCCGCCGACGCGACGCGCGCGGGATCTTATGCCAACGTGCCCGACGACGTGCTGGAGAGCTGGCAGTACATCGTCAACGAGGTCGCGTCCCGGCTCGGCGTCCCGGTCGGCCTGATCATGCGCGTGAGCGGCGCCGATATCGAGGTCTGCGCCGCCACCGGCCACGCGCGCAACTCGCACGCGGTCGGCGAGCGGCTGGGCCTCGAAGGATCCGGGATCTATTGCGAGCAGGTGTTGCGCCGTGGCGAGCCGCTCGTCGTCGAGAACGCCTTCACCGACAGCCGGTCCTGGCGCGGAAATCCCTGCCTGGAGCGGCACGGCTTGATGACCTATCTCGGATATCCGATCCGCTGGCCGGACGGGACGCTGTTCGGCACGCTCTGCGTCCTCGACGAGCGCGAGAAGGCCTATGGTCGTCAGGACCGCGACGTGATGGGCCTGATGCGCGACCTGATCGAGAGCAACCTGCGCACCCTGTGCCAGGCTTGACGTCAGAAGGCCGTGCGACTTCGGATGGCGGCCGAGAGCGTGCCCTCGTCGAGATAGTCGAGCTCGCCGCCGACGGGCACGCCGTGAGCGAGCTTCGTCACCTTCAGGCCGAGATGGCTCAGCGATTCCGTGACGTAGTGGGCGGTCGTCTGGCCGTCCACCGTGGCATTGAGGGCCAGGATGATCTCCTTGACGGCCGGGTCGCTCGCCCGCTCGACGAGCGAGGCGAGGTTCAGGTGCTCCGGTCGCACGCCGTCGAGCGCCGACAGCACGCCGCCCAGCACGTGGTAGCGGGCCTGGACCGCGCCCGAGCGCTCGAGCGCCCAGAGGTCCGAGACGTCCTCCACGACGACGAGGGTCGAGAGGTCGCGGGCGGCGTCACGGCAGATCGTGCAGGGATCGTTCGTATCGACGTTGCCGCAGGAATGGCAGACCACGATCCGGTCGGCCGCGACGCGCATCGCCTCGGCGAGCGGTCCGAGCAGGGTGTCGCGCTTCTTGATGAGCTGAAGCGCGGCGCGCCGGGCCGAGCGCGGGCCGAGGCCGGGCATGCGGGCGAGGAGTTGGATGAGGCGCTCGATCTCGGGGCCGGCCACGGCTTGAGGCATCGGGTCTCCGTCTCGTGAAGGGCGACCCGCGCACGGGATCGGCGACGTGTCGGGGCAGGGCCTAGCGGATCGGTGCCGACGAGCGAAGCCGTCGGCGAAGTCCCAACCCGCATGGAAGTCCCAAGCCTCCATATAGGGATACGCGGCCTCGCGCGCACGCGCGGGCGACGGCCTCGTTCCCGCCCGATCCCGTTCATCCCTCTGACAGGGCGGTTCGCTCAAGATCGTGCTCTGCCAGACCAAGGGAAATTCGGGCTAACAATGATGCCACCCAGTCTCGACATCCCTCGTTAGTCCGATTGACGGCGAAGATCCGCCGCCTATCCAGGTAAGGCGACGAGGGGCGGTGAACCTGCGTGCGGCGGTCCTGAACGATCGCACGGACGTTTCCTCGCGAAGCCCGGGTCCCGGCAGGGTGCCCGGTCACACGTCAACGGCGCGATCAGGGGCCCGGGAGTAACGCTCTTGACCAATATCGGTGAGTTCAACGCGGGCCACGGCTCGGACGCGATCGGCCTGCGCAACCTGAAGGCGGTCCACTGGAATCTCGACGCGCCTCGCCTCTACGAGGAATCCCTGAGCCGCCGGGAGGGCCAGCTTGCCCGCGGCGGCGCGCTCGTCGCGACCACCGGCACCCATACCGGACGCTCGCCGAAGGACAAGTTCGTGGTTCGCGATGGCGCGACCGAGAACGAGATCTGGTGGGAGAACAACGGCGCCATCACGCCGGACCAGTTCGACGCGCTGCTGTCGGATTTCCTGGCGCATGCCGAGGGCAGGGAGCTGTTCGCCCAGGACCTCTACGGGGGCGCCGATCCGGCGCACCGGGTCAAGGCGCGGGTCTTCACCGAGCTTGCCTGGCACTCGCTGTTCATCCGCAACCTGCTGATTCGGCCGGAGCGCGAAGATCTGGCGGCCTACGTGCCCGACCTGACGATCATCGATCTGCCGAGCTTCCAGGCCGACCCGGCCCGGCACGGCTGCCGCTCGAAGACCGTGATCGCCATCAACTTCGCCCGCAGGATCGTGCTGATCGGGGGATCCGCCTATGCCGGCGAGATGAAGAAGTCGGTCTTCACCTACCTGAACTTCACCCTGCCCGGGGCCGGCGTGATGCCGATGCACTGCTCGGCCAATGCCGCGCTCGATGCGGAGGGCGGCTCGGCCCTGTTCTTCGGCCTGTCGGGCACCGGCAAGACGACGCTCTCCAACGACTCGTCCCGCATGCTGCTCGGCGACGACGAGCACGGCTGGAGCCCGGAGGGCATCTTCAACTTCGAGGGCGGCTGCTACGCCAAGACGATCCGCCTCTCGCGCAATGCCGAGCCCGAGATCTACGCGACCACCGAGCGCTTCGGCACGGTGATGGAGAACGTGGTGATCGATCCCGGGACCCGCGTGCCGGACTTCGACGATGCCTCGCTCACCGAGAACACCCGCTGCGCCTACCCGCTCGACTTCATCGCGAATGCGAGCGCGACCGGGCGGGCAGGGCATCCGAAGAACATCGTCATGCTGACCTGCGACGCGTTCGGCGTGATGCCGCCGATCGCCAAGCTCTCGGGCGCCGAGGCGATGTACCACTTCCTGTCGGGCTACACCGCCAAGGTTGCGGGCACCGAGCGCGGCCTCACCGGCCCCGAGGCCACCTTCTCCACCTGCTTCGGCGCCCCCTTCATGCCGCGCCATCCGAGCGTCTACGGCAACCTGCTGCGCGACCTCATCGCCGAGCATCAGGTGGATTGCTGGCTCGTCAACACGGGCTGGACGGGCGGCGGCGTCGGCACAGGCCGGCGCATGCCGATCCGGGTGACGCGCCGTCTCCTCGGCGCGGCCCTCGACGGCTCGCTGGCGCAGGCCGAGTTCCGCCGCGATCCGTATTTCGGCTTCGCGGTGCCGACCGCGGTGCCGGGTGTCGAGCAACACGTGCTGGAGCCGGTCAAGACCTGGAACAACAAGGCCGCCTTCGCGGAGACCGCGACGAGGCTCGTCGCGATGTTCAAGGAGAACTTCAAGCGCTTCGAAGCGCACGTGGATGCCGAGGTGAAGGCGGCCGAGCCGACGACGCAGGCCATCGCGGCCTGAAGCGGAGCGCCAGGCGTCGTCCCGGGGCCCCCTCGGCGGCCCCGGTATCGGGCCGGCCCGCTCGCGAGGGCCTTCAGACCGGCTCCGCCGCGAGCACCTGCCTGACCTTCCGCGCGAGCTGGTCCAGCGTGTAGGGCTTGCTGAGAAGCTGCACGTCCGCATCGACGATGCCGTTGTGGACGATGGCGTTGCGCGTGTAGCCCGTCGTGTAGAGAACCGGCAGCCCGGGTCGGATCCTGTGAGCCGCGTCGGCCAGTTCCTTGCCGCTCATCTCGGGCATCACGACGTCGGTGAAGAGCAGCGCGACGGCGCCGTGCGTGTCGAGGAGCTGCAGCGCCTCCCGGCCGTTGCGCGCGTGGATCACCGTGTAGCGCAGGTCGCGCAGGGCCTCGACGGCGACGCGCCGCACCGCGTCCTCGTCCTCCACCACGAGCACGATCTCGCCCGGATGCCCCTCGGGAATGTCGACGTGGACCGCCCGGCCGCCGGCGGACGGCACCGTGCCGGTGTGGCGCGGAAGGTAGATCTTCACGGTCGTGCCGCGGCCGGGCTCCGAGTAGATCTTCACGTGGCCGCCCGACTGCTTCACGAAGCCGTAGACCTGGCTCAAGCCGAGGCCGGTCCCCTGGCCGACCTGCTTCGTCGTGAAGAAGGGATCGAAGGCCCGCGAGACGACCTCGGGCGGCATGCCGGTGCCCGTGTCGGTGACGGCGATCAGGACGTACTGGCCCGGCGGCACGCCGAGATTCTCGGCCGCGTAGCCGTCATCGAGATGGGCGTTGCCGGTCTCGATCGTGAGGCGGCCGCTGGCGGCCATCGCATCGCGGGCGTTGATCGCCAGGTTGACGATGGCGTTCTCGAGCTGGTTCGCGTCGGCGCGCGTCATCCAGAGCCCGCCCGCCAGCACGGTCTCCACCCGCACGGCCTCGCCGAGGGTCCGGCGCAGCAGTTCCGACATGCCCGGTACGAGCCGGTTGCAATCCACCGGCTCGGGCATCAGCGGCTGCTTCCGGCCGAAGGCGAGGAGCCGATGGGTCAGGGTCGCCGCGCGCTCGCCGCCCTGCAGGGCCTGGTCGATGAAGGTCTCGACCCGCGTCTCGCCGCGACCGAGCCGCCGCTTGAGCAGGTTCAGGTTGCCCATGATGATGGCGAGCATGTTGTTGAAGTCGTGGGCGAGGCCGCCCGTGAGCTGGCCCATCGCCTCCATCTTCTGCGACTGCCGAAGCTGGTCCTCCAGCTCGTCGCGGCTCGCGATCGTGGCGACCAGGGTGTCGTGGCTCGCCCGCAGGGCGTTGTGCGCGGTGGCGAGGCGCCGGGTCCGCGCTCGGGCGTCGACGATCGTGTAGGCCGCCAGCGCCAGCGCGAGGAGCGCCGCGCCCGCGACGCTCAATTGAAGCAGCCGCGCCGTCGAGGCGGCGCGATGCTGCCTCTCTTCGAGGGCGCGGTTGGTCTCGGCCTGCAGCTTGGCGACGAGGTCGCGGACGCGGTCCATCAGGCGCTTTCCGTCGCCCGCGCGCACGACGGCGATGCTCGCCTCGGGCTGGCCGGCCTCGCGCAGCTCGATCGTGCGGCGCAGCTCCGCCACCTTGTCGGTTGCCGCTGAGCGAAGTTCCCGGACGGTCTCGATGATGCCGGGATCGGCGGAGACCGAGGCCTCGACCCGGCGAAGGCCCGTCTCGAGACGCGGTGCCGCCTCGGAAAAGGGTGCGAGATAGGTCTCGTCCCCGGTCAGCAGGTAGCCGCGCTGCCCGGTCTCGGCATCCGTCAACGTGGAGAGCAGCAACTCGATCGCGTTGCGCAGCTCGAAGCTGCGGCGCATGTCGGAGAGGCTCGCCCGCTGCATGCCGACGAGCGCGCCGCTGGCCGCTACGACCGCGACGAGCAGCAGGAAACCGGCCGCGAGCGGCCCGAGACCGCGCAACCACCCGGTCCCTGGCACGACGCCCGGGAGCGCGGGAGCGGATGGGTCGTCGGCCGAAGGCTGCATGAGTGGTTCGCGAAGCTTGGCCCAAGCTGTAACGTCTCGGACAGGCCTGCACAATCGAACCAATCACCGCAGCCCGGCCGCGCCGAAGCGTCAGAACGGCAGCTTCATGCCGGGCGGCAGGGGCAGGCCCTTGGTCAGCTCGGCCATGCGCTCCTGCGCGGTCTGCTCGGCCTTCGAGCGGGCGTCGTTCACGGCGGCGACCACGAGGTCCTCGAGGATCTCGCGCTCGTCCGCCACCATCAGGCTCGGATCGATGGAGACGGCCCTGACGAGGCCCTTGGCGGTCATCGTCACCTGGACGGCACCGCCGCCGGAGGCGCCCGACACCTCGACGGCGTCGAGTTCGCTCTGCAGGTTTGCCATCTTCTCCTGCATGGCCTGAGCCTGCTTCATGATGCCCATGAGGTCGCGCATGCGGATCGGTCCCGGCTGGTGTGGCGAAAGGTCGAAGACGAGATCTAGGGGTTGAGGCGCACCGGCGCTACGGCTCCTCGTCCTCGGCGGCCTCGACCTGCGCCGCGTCGGCCTCGCCGAGGATCTCGGTCTCGGCGTTCTCGCCGCCCTCGGGCGCCTTGTCGCGCACGTCGACGATCTGGGCCCCGGGGAACCGGGACAGAACCTCGCGCACGAGGGGGTGGGCGGCGGCGTTCTGGTGGCGCGTCTCGGTCGCGGCGCGGGTGCGCGATTCGAGTGTCGGCGCGCCGTCCTCCTTCGAGAGCGCCACGATCCAGCGGCGGCCGGTCCACGCGTCGAGCGCGCGGGCGAGGTCGTTGGCGATCGAGGGCCGGCCGCCCTCGGCGAGCCGGAACTCGATCCGTCCCTCCTCGAAGCGCACGAGATGCACCTCGCGCTCGAGCGCCGTCTTCAGCCCGATATCCCGCTTCTCGTCGGCCAGCGCCACGACATCCTCGAAGCGGCCGAGGCGTGGGCCCGCCGGCTCGACCGGCGCGCGCTCGACCGGCACGGCACGTGCCGGGGCGGGACCGCCCGCCGCCGCGAGGGCCGGGCGCGCCGCCGGCTCGGCCGCGACGATGCCCTGGACCGGCGGGAGGGGACGCGGCGCGACGCCCGCCGGCATCGGGGCGCCCTGGCCGAGCGCATCCGCCTTGAGTTGGCGCAAGGCCTCGTCCGGCGTCGGCAGATCGGCCGCGTAGGCGAGGCGCACCAGCGCCATCTCGGCGGCCGCGAGCGGGCGCGTCGCCGCCTGCACCTCGGGGATCGCCTTGGTGAGGATCTGCCAGGCCCGCGAGAGCACCCGCACGGAGAGCGCCTGCGCGAAATCCGCGCCGCGTCGCCGTTCCACCTCGCTCAGGGTCGGGTCGGAGACGGCCGCCTCCGGCACGAGCTTGAAGCGGGTGACGAGGTGCGTGAAGCCCGCGAGATCCGAGATCACGACCGACGGATCGGCGCCGGCATCGTACTGCGCCCGCAGCTCCGCGAAGGAGGCGGGGATGTCGCCCCGCATCACGGCCTCGAACAGGTCGACGATGCGGCCGCGGTCGGCGAGCCCGAGCATGTCGCGCACGCCCTGCGCCGTGACCGCGCCAGCGCCGTGCGCGATCGCCTGATCGAGGAGCGAGAGCGCGTCGCGCACCGAGCCCTCCGCCGCCCGGGTGACCGACGCCAGCGCCTCGTCCTCGGCGCTCACGCCTTCGGCCGCGCAGATGCGGGCGAGGTGGGCCGAGAGCGTCTCCGCATCGACGCGGCGCAGGTCGAACCGCTGGCAGCGCGACAGGATGGTCACCGGGACCTTGCGGATCTCGGTGGTGGCGAAGACGAACTTGGCGTGGGGCGGCGGCTCCTCAAGCGTCTTCAGGAAGGCGTTGAAGGCCTTTTCGGAGAGCATGTGGACCTCGTCCACGATGTAGACCTTGTAGCGGGCCGAGACCGGCGCGTATCGGATGCCGTCGATGATGCCGCGAACGTCGTCGATGCCGGTATGCGAGGCGGCGTCCATCTCGAGCACGTCCATGTGCCGCGATTCCATGATCGCCTGGCAGTGGAGCCCGAGCTCGGGCATCGCGATGGTGGGGCCGGTATCGGGCAGGCCAGCGCGGACGTAGTTGAGGCCGCGGGCGAGGATGCGGGCCGTGGTCGTCTTGCCGACGCCGCGCACGCCCGTGAGCATCCAGGCCTGGGGAATGCGGTTCGCCGCGAAGGCGTTCGCCAGCGTGCGCACCATGGCGCCCTGGCCGATCAGGTCGTCGAAATCCTTGGGACGGTACTTCCGGGCGAGGACCCGATAGGGCGTCGCGGCGGGCGCCGGAAAACCGGGAAGACCCGGCTCGTCGTCAGGCGTGCCGAGGGTCGCGTCCATGCCGCCTTGGCTGATGTTGCTGCCCGGCTCGCCCGGGCGTGGCGAACCGCGGGCCTCAAGGCGGTGGGAACGGGTGGGAGGCTGACAAAGACCCGCTCGGTCTCGTTAGGGCTGCTTCCTTCCGGACCTGACCCGGTTGGCGAGTGAAACGTCCCTCACCAACCTCCCGACGCCTATATGGCGGGGCGTCGGCGCGAAGGCAAGCCGCGCCCCGCGATCAGGCCCTACTCTGCCTCGCGCTTCACGATCGCCATGGTCTTCGGGTCGAGCTTGAGATCGAACTTCTTGCCGCTGGCATCGATCGCGTCGTCGACCTCGATCATGCCGTCGTCCAACTCGATTTCCTTCCACTTGGTGAAGCCTTCCTGCTTCAAGAGGGCCTCGACCTTGGCCTGCTGGTCCGGAGCGAGCTTCTGGTCGGCCATCGCCGCGCCAGCGAGGGGCAGGGCAAGAGCGAGGGCGAGGGCGAGGGCAGCTGTGGTGAGGCGCATGGCGGTCTCCTGTCTGGATCGGCGGGCGGTGAACCGACGAGCTTTCGCGCGGTTCCCCAGTTGTGTCCGCAACGATCGCCACATACGCTTCGTGACGGACACCGAGGACGCTCCCGCATGGTCACCCGCGTCGCCACCGTCGCCTTCGAAGGGATCGAGGCACGTGCCGTCGACGTGCAGGTCCAGATCATCCCCGGCACGGTGAGCTTCAACGTGGTGGGCCTGCCCGACAAGGCGGTCGCCGAGTCGCGCGAGCGGGTGCGCGGCGCGCTGATCGCCTCCGGCCTCGCCCTTCCGGCCAAGCGCATCACGGTCAACCTCGCGCCCGCCGACCTGCCGAAGGAAGGCTCGCATTACGACCTGCCCATCGCCCTCGGCGTGATGGCGGCGATCGGTGCGCTGCCGGGCGACGCGCTCGCGGGCTATTGCGTGCTCGGCGAACTCGCGCTCGACGGGTCGATCACGCCGGTCAGCGGCGTGCTGCCGGCGGCCATGGCGGCCAACGCCCGCGGCCTCGGGCTGATCTGCCCGGCCGCGACCGGGCCTGAGGCGGCCTGGGCGGGCGGCGACCTCGACGTTCTCGCGCCGCGATCGCTGATCCAGCTCGCCAATCACTTCAAGGGCAGCCAGGTCATGGCCCGCCCGGTCCCGGCCATGGCCGCACCCGCAGGGCCGATGCCGGACCTCGTCGACATCAAGGGCCAGGAGGGCGCGAAGCGCGCGCTGGAGATCGCGGCCGCGGGCGGCCACAATCTGCTCATGAACGGGCCTCCCGGCGCCGGCAAGTCGATGCTGGCTGCCCGCCTGCCGTCGATCCTGCCGCCGCTCTCGCCGCGTGAGCTGCTCGACGTCTCGATGATCCAGTCGGTGGCGGGTCTTCTCAAGGACGGGGCCCTCTCGAATCGCAGGCCCTTTCGCCAGCCGCACCACTCGGCCTCGATGGCCGCGCTCGTCGGCGGCGGCGTCAATGCGCGTCCCGGCGAGATCTCGCTCGCCCATGGCGGCGTGCTGTTCCTCGACGAATTGCCCGAGTTCAATCCGCAGACGCTCGATTCCCTGCGCCAGCCGATGGAGACGGGCGAGGTGATGATCGCCCGCGCCAACCACCGGGTCACCTATCCGCCGCGCTTCCAGCTCGTCGCTGCCATGAATCCCTGCCGCTGCGGGCAGGCGCTGGAGCCGGGCTATGCCTGCCGCCGCGGGCCGAACGAGCGCTGCATGGCGCAGTACGGCGCCCGCATCTCGGGGCCGCTGCTCGACCGGATCGACCTGCGCATCGAGGTCGCGGCCGTGACGGCGGCGGACCTGATCCTGCCTGCGCCCGAGGAAGGCTCGCGGGAGGCCGCGATCCGGGTCGCGGCCGCGCGCGCGGTGCAGACCGAGCGCTACGCGGCACGCGGCCTTCCCGAGGGCACCACCAACGCGACATGTCCCGCGAGCGTGATCGAGATGGCGGCGGCGCCCGATGCCGACGGCGCCGCCCTGATCCGCAGCGCTGCCGAGAGCCTGCGCCTCTCGGCCCGCGGCTTCCACAGGACGCTGCGGGTGGCCAGGACGCTCGCCGATCTCGACGGCGGCGGTCCGGTGCGGCGCATCCACCTCGCCGAGGCCCTGTCCTACCGCGCCCGCGCGGAGCGGCCGGCCGCCGCGGCGTGATCCGGTCCGCCGGACCCTTCGACCCGAGACGGTTTCCTAGGACGTCCGGGTGGTCGCTTCGCGATGCGGATCTCGGCGTCGCGCGGTCTCAGGGATCGAGTTCGGGGTAGCGCCGGAAGATGCCCTGCTCGTTGAACGGAAGGCGCCGCTCGCCGGCGAGGTAGGCCGCGATGCGCGCGGGCGCCGCCGGACGGCTGCATGCAGTCCCGCGAGGCCGGGATTGTCGGCGAGCGCGGCGGCGGTCGCTCTCGGGAAGGCGTAGGTCAGCCCGTCGACGAGCTGGAACAGCGACAGGTCCGCGTAGGAGGTTCGGTTGCCCGCGAGATGCCGGCCGCCGTTGCGGGCCAGCACATGCTCGAACCACGCGAAGAACTCGGGGATGCGGTTCCGGCGGAAGTCCTCGGCGCGGCGGGCCGCCTCGATCTTCTGGTCCTCGTAGGCGAGACCGACCGCGATCGGGTGGTGCGTGTCATGCGCCTCCGCGACGACGTCGGCGATGGTGAGCTGGACCCGATGCGTCCAGATCCGGTCGGCCTCGTCGTCGCTCACGAGCCCGAGGCGCGGCCCAAGGTAGAGGAGGATCGCGGCCGTCTGCCCGACGATCGTGTCGCCGTCCTTGAGGAAGGGCGGGGCGTAGGAGGGCCGGCGCACGGCAGGATCCTCCATCAGGCGCATCATCGCCGGGATGCCCTGGCCGTCCTCCTCGCGCCCTCGGGCAACGTCGACGTAGTCGGCGCCCGCATCCTCCAGGGCGAGGCGGACGAACTCCCCGCGCCCTTGGAGCGTCGGCCAGTAGTAAAGCTCGTAAGCCATCGCGCCCTCCTCGACCCGATGGGTCAAGGCCGGTGACGCGGGATGGTTGCCGGGCTGGCGATCAGTGCTGCTGCTCGGCCTCGCCGGGATCCGCCTTCTCGACCGGTGGCTCGGCGCTCGCGACGGCCTTGCGCTCCAGCAGCGGCTGGAGGCGCGCCGCGAGTTCCTGATCAAGATGCTTGGCGTAGGCGCCCTTGAAGTAGCGTCCGCCCGAGCCTGCGCCGTAGAAACGATCGTGGGCCTGCACCATCGCGTCGACCTCGGGCCGGCACAGGAAGCCGATCACGCCCGCGGCCTGATACCAGCGGCCCGCGCGCGCATGGTTCATCGCGGCGGGGTTCGCCATCACGGTGTCGGCGAAGCAATCCGTCGCCGCCTGCTGGAGCGGAGCCAGGACGCGCTGGGCGTCCGGATGCTCGCGCGTGCCCGAGCGTGCATCGGCGGCCGATGCGAGGAAGACAGTGACAATACCGAAGAACAGTGCCTTCATCGGAGGGAGCCTCGAACCGGTCCGGACGAGGCGAAGTATTCTCCACAGAATGCGTCTGGAACAGGGCCGCGGCCGCTCCAATCGCGGCTGAAAAGCGTTTGTTCGGCGGCTGTCGCCGGGCGATCACAGGCGACGCTATGCCCGTCCGAACGATAACGTTATCTTCACCGCGCTCAGGCTCAGCCGCGGCGCTCGGCGTTCCACTGGCCGCGGCAGCCCCCGCCGCTACCCGTCGTCCAAGTCCCGTTGCCGTAGCCCTGCCGGCCGAGGCGGCCCACGACGTTGGCGCTGTCGGACCCGCGCGAGATCGTCGCCCGCACGACGCCGTTCGGCGCCACGCGCCCGCTGATCGTGAAATCGCCGCCCGGATAGCGCGCCTCGCCGCGCTGGATCTGCACGCCGTAGCGATAGGCCCGATCGCAGGAGCCCTCCGTGGTGATGACCTCGATACTCCAGCTGCCGTCGTAGCCGTCGGGTACCTGGGCCTTCTTGCGCGCGGCATCGGCCGTTTGGCTGCCGGCAGCCACGAGCGTGAGGGCGCCCGCGGCGAGGATCGCAAATCTCATGATGTCCCGCATCTCGAAGCTTGGTCGTGCCAAGAACTGGTCAGCCCCCGATCGGTTTCAAGCCGTGCCCGCGCAAACGCGTCGCGGCATGTCCTCAAGCCCTGGTCGCCCGCAGCATCGCCTCCTTGAGTAGCGCCAGCAGGTCGCAGCCGGCGTGCAGGAAGGCGTGGACGCCGGCTTCCTTCAAAGGTCCGGCAAGGTCCGACGGCTTGCCGGCCAGATAGATCGTCCCGGCCCCGGCCGCGGCGAGGGCCTTGGCGGCGTCGATGCTCTGCGTCCCGTAGATCGTGTCGGACGAACAGATGCAGGCCAGCGTGGCGCCGGAGTCGCGGAAGGCGCGGGCGAGGGTCTCGAGGTCCAAGAATCCGTCGTTGCCGGGCGCCTCGATGCCGCCGGCTGCGAAGGCGTTCGCCGCGAATGTCGCCCGCGCGTTGAAGGCCGCGATCGGGCCGAGATTGGCGAGGAAGACAGAGGGGCGACTGCCCGTGCGCTGCCCGTAGGCGTCGGAGGCGTCGCGCAGGGCCTCGAAGGGCTCGGCGAGGCGTTGGCTCGGGAGGGCATCGCAGGCGACGGCCTGTCCCGATCCGAAGCCGGGCTTCGGGGGCGCCGTCGCGGCCTCGACGTCGAGCACGGTCACGGGCTTCTCGGCGAGGAACGGGAATTCGGTCGCGCCGGTCAGGGCCTCGCGGCGCGTCGCGACGTTGCGGGTGCGTGTCGCGCGGATGTCCTCGACGCGCCGCTGCAGCTTGCCGAGGCTCAGGCTCGCGACGATGCCGCCCTCGCGCTCGATCGCCTGGAAGGCGTCCCAGGCGGCCCGGGTCAGATCCGCCGTTAGGCTCTCGAACCCGCCGGCGCCGGCCGCAGGATCGGCCACCTTGGCGAGGCTCGATTCCTCGATCAGGACGATCTGGCTGTTGCGGGCGACCCGGCGGGCAAAGCCGTCCGGCAGGCCGAGCGCCTGGGTGTAGGGCAGTGCGGTGACGGAATCCGCGCCGCCGAGCCCGGCCGAGCAGGCTGCCATCGTGGCGCGCAGGATGTTCACGAACGGATCGCGGCGGGTCATGGTGCGCCACGCCGTCTCGGCGTGCAGGCGCAACGGCTTCGCCTCCAGCCCGCAGGCTGCCTCGACGTGCGCCCACAGACGCCGCATCGCCCGGAACTTCGCGATCGTCAGGAACTCGTCGGAATCCGCGACGAGCAGGACGCCGATCGCGTCTCGCGCGCGCGACAGGTCGTGCCCGCCGGCTTCGAGGGCGCGCAGATACGCCACCGCCGTGGCGAGGACGGCGCCGAGTTCGGCCGCCTCGCTGGCGCCGGCCTCGTGGTAGGGCCGTCCGTCCGCGAGGAGAGCCCGGCCCGTGAAGCCCGCAGCATCGAACTCAGCGAGCGTCGCCGCGAGCTTCGGGGCGATCTCGGACCAGACCGCGCCGAGGCTGCCGGTCGCCGCGAGCGTCCCGACCGGGTCGATGCCGAGGTCGAGGTCGAGGGTGCCGAGGGCCTCGCCCCGGCGCTCCGCCAGGTTCCTGACGAGGTTTGCCGCCTCGAGCGCGCGTCCGCCCGCGTCGAGCCGCAACGAGACCAGGGGGAGCATCACGCCCCGGAGCGCCGCGTCGAGGTCCTCGGCCGTGGCGGCGGTGAGCCCGAAGCCGCGGGAGGCGGGCGCACCGGCGAAGACCAGGGTCAGCGCGTCGGCGCCCCCCTCGAGATCGGCGAGCGCGAGGGCGCTCGCGTTCGCGGCGTCCGGATGATCGGCCCGCTGGGAGACCCGCCAGGGGCCCGGCGCCCGCATCGGCTGCGCCACGGGCTCGGCCGGCTCGTACAGGGGCTCGATGCGCAGCCCGTCGGCGGTCTTGGAGACGAGCCGCTTCTCGAAATCCGCGCCCTTCAGAACGCCCTCGACGAGGCCGAGCCAGCGCTCGCGCGTGGCGGGCTCGAAGAGGTCGGCGAGCGGTCTGTCTTCCATCGTGCGGGCCTTGCATTCGCGCAGGCGCCGGGCCTGCAGGTCGTCGGGCAAGCCCTGGCACGACGGCGCAAGCGAGGCAATCGGCATCAGGGCGGATGCGCGTGCCTGCCCACCATCGTCAGCCGAAGATGATCAGGCCTGCGAAACCCAGCGAGCCGACGATGATGCGCCACCACGCGAACAGCCAGAAGCCGTGGCGCGAGACGTAGTCGAGCACGGTCCGTACCACGATCAGGGCCGAGACGAAGGCCACGACGAAGCCGATCACGATGAGGCCGAGATCGTCGGAGGAGAGGTTCTTGTAGTTGTCGAGGAGATCCTTGGCGAAGGCTCCCGCCATGGTCGGCATGGCGAGGTAGAACGAGAACTCGGTGGCCGAGCGCTTGTCGGCGCCCATCAGCATCGCGCCGACGATGGTCGCGCCCGAGCGCGAGACGCCCGGGATCATGGCAAGGCACTGGAAGATGCCGATTTTCAGGTCCATCGGCAGGGTGAAGTCGTACACGTCCGTCTTCGTCACCTCGAGGTCGGTGTCGTCGAGGACGAGGAGCACGAGGCCGCCCGCGACGAGCGTCGCGCAGACGATCCAGGGGTTGAACAGGTACGCCTTGATCATCTTCGAGAAGATGCCTCCGATGATGGCGGCCGGCAGGAACGCGATCAGGATGCCGATGACGAAGCGGCGCGCCTTCGGATCGGTCGGCACCGCGAGTGCGACGCCGACGAGGCGCCGGAAGTAGACGGCGAGGATCGCCAGGATGGCGCCGAGCTGGATCAGCACCTCGAAGGTGTTGTTGGGCGAGTGGAACCCGATGAAGTGGCCGACGAGGAGCTGGTGCCCCGTCGAGGAGACCGGGATGAACTCGGTCGCGCCCTCCACCACGGCGAGCACGATCGCCTTCGCGATGCTCATCGCATCCATCATCTCGCTGCCTCGACGGTTGGGTTGAGCGGCCCGGAAGCCGGGCGTCCGGAATGGATCGGAGCGCGGAAACGCACCGGCCGCGAGCGTTTGCCGATCACGGTTGACGGGCGGTTACCGACACCAGCGCAGCGTGTTAATGAGGCGGCAACGATCGAGCAATAACTCTAATCCGGCGCTCGGTCCCGCAGGGGCTCTCGCAAGGCGCGTCCCGCCGGCAGATCCACCCGTCCGACTACGGCCTCGATGGCGACGCTTCACCACTCTCCCTTCTGCCCGAATTCCCGCTTCATCCGCCTCGTGCTCGCCGAGATGGGCATGGAGCCGGTCCTCGTGGAGGAACGCCCCTGGGAGCGGCGCGAGGAGTTCCTCCTGCTCAATCCCGCCGGCACGACGCCGGTCCTAGTGGAGCAGAGCGGGCTCGCCGTGCCGGGCGCCGGCATCATCGCCGAGTATCTCGACGAGACCCGGGGCCTGGGCCTGAGCGGGCGCCGCCTCCTGCCGGACACGACCGCCGAGCGGGTCGAGGTGCGCCGCCTGCTCGACTGGTTCCTGGTGAAGTTCGACGCCGAGGTGACCGGCTACCTCGTCACCGAGAAGATCTCCAAGCGTTTCATGACAAGTTCCGACGGCGGCGGCCCGCCGGACATGAACGCGATCCGGGCCGCGCGCATCAACGTGCGCTATCACCTCAAATATGTCGGCTACCTGATGGCCCGCCGCCGCTGGATCGCGGGCGACCATCTGACCTATGCGGATCTGGCGGCCGCGGCCCACTTGAGCTGCGTGGATTATCTCGGCGACGTGCCATGGGACGAGGACGAGATCGCGAGGGACTGGTATGCGCGGGTGAAGTCGCGCCCGTCCTTCCGCGCGCTCCTCGCCGACCGGGTGCCGGGCATGGCTCCGGCCGACCATTACGCGGACCTGGATTTCTGACCGATCGCACGATCTATCAAGGGGTTGAGCTGCGCCGGCTGGTCGAGGCGCGGGCCCGGCACCTCGGCTTCGACGCCCTGCGCGTGACCCGGCCGGACGCCGTGCCGGACCTGCCGGGGCGTCTCTCGGCATGGCTCGAAGCCGGCGCGCAGGGCGAGATGGGCTGGATGGCCGAGCGCGCCGATCAGCGCGCAGACCCGAGGGTCCTGTGGCCCGAGGTCCGCACCATCCTCATGCTCGGGATGAGTTACGGGCCCGACGACGACCCGCTCGCGCTCCTCGGGCAGCGGGCTCACGGCGCCATCGCGGCCTACGCGCAGCGGCGCGACTACCACGACGTGATCAAGGGCAAGCTGAAGGAACTCGGCGGGTATCTCGCGGCGAAAAGCGCCTGTCCGGTCAAGGTCTTCGTCGACACCGCGCCGGTCATGGAAAAGCCTCTCGCCGAGGCCGCCGGGCTCGGCTGGCAGGGCAAGCACACGGTGCTGGTCTCGCGCGCGCTCGGCAACTGGCTGCTTCTCGGGGCGATCTATACGGGCGCCGAGATAGAGCCGGACGAGCCGGAGCGGGACCATTGCGGGACTTGCCGGCGCTGCCTCGACATCTGCCCGACGGACGCCTTCCCGGCGCCGTATCGGCTCGATGCGCGCCGGTGCATCTCCTATCTGACGATCGAGCACGCCGGCCCGATCGCGCCGGAATTCCGCGCGGCGATCGGCAACCGGGTCTTCGGCTGCGACGATTGCCTCGCCGTCTGCCCCTGGAACAAGTTCGCCGAAACGGCCCGCGAGGGACGGCTCGCGGCGCGCCCGGACCTCGCCGCGCCGCCGCTCGCCGAGCTCGCGCGGCTCGACGAGGCGGGCTTCCGGCAGCGTTTCGCGGGAACGCCGGTGAAGCGCACGGGGCGCGACCGCTTCCTGCGCAACGTGCTGATCGCGATCGGGAATTCCGGGTCGCGCGCGCTCGCCGACGAGGCCGTGCGCTGCCTGCGCGACCCGGCGCCGCTCGTGCGCGGCATGGCGGTCTGGGCCTGCGGACGGCTGCTGGCCGCGGCCGAGTGCCGCGACCTCTTCAGGGACCACGCGTCCGGCGAAACGGACGCGCAGGTGCTCTCTGAGTGGCGGGCCGTGCTGGAACAGGGCAAGGATCGGCGGTTAAGCAGGGAGCTTTCATGAACCTCTTCGTCTTCGGCCTCGGCTTCACGGCGCGGCGCTTCGTCGAGCGCGAGCGCGGGCGCTTCGGACGGATCGCCGCCACCGTGACGGAGCCGGACAAGGCCCGGGCGCTCGCCGCGCAAACGGCACAAACCATGTACGCTTTCGCAGAGAACCGCGACGATCCCGCCATCGCGGCCGACCTCGCGGATTGCGACGCGCTCCTCGTCTCGGCGCCGCCTGGCCGCTGCGGCGACTCGGTCCTGGCGGCCCATGCCAGTCACATCCGCGAGAGCCGGATCCGCTGGATCGGCTACCTCTCGACGATCGGGGTCTACGGTGACCAGGGCGGCGCCTGGATCGACGAGGCGACGGAGCCGTCGCCGCGGAGCGAGCGCTCGCGGATGCGGCTCGCGGTCGAGCGGGACTGGCTGGCGCTGGGAGCCGAGACCGGCAAGGCCGTCCAGGTGTTCCGGCTGTCGGGGATCTACGGGCCGGGCCGCAACCCCTTCGTCAAGCTGCGCGAGGGCAAGGCGCAGCGCATCATCAAGCGGGATCAGGTCTTCAACCGGATCCATGTCGACGACATCGCGTCGAGCCTCGCCGCCTCGCTGGATCGGCCGCGCGGCGGCGGCATCTACAACGTCACCGACGACGAGCCGGCGCCGCCCCAGCTCGTGACGGAATATGCCGCGGATCTCGCCGGCCTGCCGCTGCCGCCGGCCGTCGACTTCGAGACGGCGGAGTTGAGCCCGATGGCGCGCAGCTTCTACGGGGAGAACAAGCGGGTGCGCAACCGCCTGATCCGGGAGGAGCTCGGCGTCGACCTCGCCTACCCGACCTATCGGGAGGGGCTCGCCGCGCTCGTCGACGACGCGCGGGGCTGATCAGGACGAGGGCGCCGGCCGCAGCGGCGCGCGCGCGAGGCCCGCGGCCGTCAGCAGCCGGAACAGGACCCGGCGGAAGGCGCGCGGGCGCTCGACCGCGCGGGCCGCGGCGTAGGAGGCGGCCTCGGCCACGACGAGCGCCGCGACGAGCGTCGCGAGCGTGCCGGCAAGGCCCTGCGCCAGCCCGAGATGGGCGCGCAGCGAGAAGACCAGCGTCATCACGGGTACGTGTATGACGTAGAGCGTGTACGAGAAGCCGGCCGCTGAGCTCCATCGCGAGAAGCCCCGCGCGGCCGGCCCGTCCGCGCTCGCGAGGCCGAGGAGGTAGAGGGCGACGGGGATGCCGAGCAGGGCCTGGTAGGCCAGGAACAGCGATCCGTCGCTCATCGCGTCGATGAAGCCCGGATGCCCGACGAAGAGCAGGGGCGCGGCGAGAAGCGCCAGCAGGGCAGGGCCGAGCCAGGGCGCGGCGGCGAGCGCGCGCAGGCGCGCCTGCCCGCCGAGGAGGGCCGCGGCCGCGCCGGCCGAGAACAGCGCCAGCGATTGCAGGTAGAAGAAGCGGTCCGCCGTCAGGGCGACGAGCCCGAGCACGGCGAGCCCCCCGAGGAGGCGGCGAGCGCCGCGGGCGACGTAGGCCAGCGCCGCGAAGGCCGCGACCGCGTAGAGGTAGACCTCCTGGCGCAGCGACCACAGCGCCCGGTCGATCACGAAGGTGGCGTCGCCCGGCGCGAAGGTGAGGGTGATGCCGCGCAGGAAGGCGACCGCGTCGAGCCGATAGGGATCGCCGGTCTTGGTCAGGAGCGGCAGCCCGTTCTGCCCGAGCCAGCCGACCGCGAAGGTCACGAGGATCGCGAGCACCAGCGGCGGCCAGATCCGGGCGAGGCGGTGGACCGCGTAGGCCACGCCGAAGCGGGCGCCGTCGGCGGCCACGAGCCGGACGAGGCTCGTGGCGATGACGAAGCCGGAGAGCGAGAAGAACACCATCACGGCGAGCCGCCCGAACCATTCCGCGGCGGCGGCACCGGGGCTGTGGACCGGAAAGAACGCCATGCCGAGGCCGTGGCTCACGAGCACGACCTGCGCCGCGAGCGCCCGCACCCCGTCGAGCGCCTCGTACCGATAGCCACGCATCGCGCCGACTCCGTGAGCGGGCGGCCCCGTCGCGGACCGCCGCCCGCGGCGATGCAGGGCGATTGCGGCGGCAGCGCGGCTGATCCCGCCCGATCCGCTCGTGTCAGCGCGGGGTGTGGCTCCGCCCGCGCAGAACCAGCGGGTAGACGTGCCAGAGGCCGACGAGGAGCGCGAGGGCCGCCGCGGCCGCCGCGGAGCCGGCGGTCGCCGAGCCGGCGACCTTGGTCACGACGACCCCGAGATCGGCCGCGATGCCGAGCGCCAGCGTCACGCTCGCGGCGAGCAGGAAGCGGCTCCCGATGGTCAGGAAGCCCGGCGTGTCCTCGCCTGCGTAGACGATCCGGTGGAAGGCGGCGGGCGCGATCAGCCAGATCACGGTCAGCATCAGGAACCCGAGCGCGGCGAGATGCACGAGCTTGGCCGGGAAGGGCAGTTCCTCGAACGCGTCCGTGAAGGTGATGACGAGCTGGAAGCCGAGCAGCGCCTGCGCGCCGGGCAGGATCACCCGGGCCTCCGTCAGCATCTGCTCGACCTTCTGCTCCAGGGGCGTGTGCTCGCCGTCGGGTTCGCTGTGGGTCATGGCACGCTCCCTGTCTCCGATGGTGCGGGCCTTCAGGGCCTCGAGCCCGTACCAGAACGCGAGCGCGAGGCCGCCGGCGACGAGGCCGGCTCCGATGGCGGCGGCAAGGCCGAGGACCGGCTCGACGGCCAGGAACAGGTCGGCGCCGAGGGCGAGGGCGAAGGGGGCGAGCGACAGCCCCGCAAAGTGCCCGATGGCGCCCAGGATGCTCCGCGTGTCCCGGCCGCGCTCGACCATCCGGTGCCGCACGGTCGGCGTGATGAGGAGCGCGACCGTCACGGCAATCAGCGCCAGCGCTGCGAGCCAGACGACGCGGTCATGGAGCGGGATGCGCTCGAAGCCCGGCCGGAATGCCGCCTGGAACTGGAAACCCAGCAGGATCTGCACGCCCAGGATGAGGATGCGCGTCTCGTCGAGACCGATCTTCACCTTTCTGGACAGGGACATACGCGACAACCGGGCAATGCGGGCCGGGCTGTTGCAACAGAATATGGCCGCGCTCGGTTCCCGCGCGATCGGGCATCGCCGATGATCCGGGAACCCGGGTGCCACATCCCGAGCGGGCCCGCCGCCTTGCCGCGGGCGCCCCGCTCACGGCGGCGGGAACTGGCCCGTCCCGTTGCAGAGCTGGTGCTTGAACCGGCCGGTCCCGTTGCAATCCCAATGTTCGACCGGAACGCTCCCCTGGCTGCACTCGGGATTCGGACAGGGGACGTAATCGCCGTTGCTGTAGACCTGCCCGCTCCCGCCGCAGGTCGAGCAGGCCCCTCGGACGCGGCCGGTGCCGTTGCAGGCCTCGTCCTTCACGTAACCCGTGCCGCCGCAGATTCCACAAATACCCATCCGGCAATCTCCAAGACAGTAAGTCCATGATCGATCCGGATGATTTACTGGTCAACAACCGATAAAATGAAGATCTGTCTTTCACGCGAACGTGATACTTCAGGGCGGTGGCGTCGGCCGACAGGTGCCGCGCGGTTGGGCGAGCCTCGTGCTGGCGCCGGCGCGCGAATCCGCGTGCACAGGGGCGGGGGCTGGTTCAGGATCGGACGCGGCGTGCCGGGGGCGGACACGCAGGCACCCCCGCAGAGGCGCAACCATGACGGCATCCGGCACGGACCCGATCGCTCCGCCCCGCTACCTCGACGCGGGCGAGGCGGCGCTGGTGGTGGAGTTCGGCGCATCCGTCGACCCGGCGATCAACGACCGGGTGCTCGCCCTCGACGCGGCGCTCTCGGCCCGGCCGCCGGACGGCCTCTCCGAGACGGTTCCGACCTACCGCTCGCTGATGATCCACTACGACCCGCTCGTTCTGACCCGCGCGGCGCTCGTCGGCGCGGTCGAGGGAATGCTGGCGGAGGCAGGCGCCGCCCGCCGCGAGGGGCGGCGCTGGACGATTCCCTGCTGCTACGACCCGGCCTTCGGCGAGGATCTCGCGGAGGCGGCGGCGCTCGCCGGCCTCGACGCCGCCTCCGCGGCGGCGCTCCACGCGGGCGCCGAGTACCGCGTCTACATGTACGGCTTCGCCCCGGGCTTCGCCTATCTCGGCGGCCTGCCCAAGGCGCTGGCGGTGCCGCGCCGCCCCCGCCCGCGGCCGCCGCACCCGCCGGGCGCGGTCCTGATCGGGGGCGGGCTCGCCGCGATCGGCACCTTCCCGATGCCGACCGGCTGGTACGTGCTCGCCCGCACGCCCGAGCGCCTGTTCGCGGAGGCGCGCGACCCGGCCTTCCTGATCGAGAGCGGCGATGCGCTCAGCTTCGAGCCCGTCGGTGCTTCGGCCTTCGCCGATCTGGAGCGGCGCGCCGCGGCCGGCGAGATCGTGGCCCGGAGGGAGGCGCCGTGACCGGGCGGGCGACCCTGCGCCTCCTCTCGGCCGGCGGCGGCGTCACGCTCCAGGACGGGGGCCGGCGCGGCTACATGCGCTACGGCATCACCCCGGCCGGGCCGATGGACCGGCTCGCCCACGCGACCGCCAACCGCGCGCTCGGCAACCCGCTCGGGTCGACCGCGATCGAGATCGGGCTCGGCGGCCTCTCGGCGACGGCCGAGGAGGCGCCCGTCGACGTGGCGCTCGCGGGGGGCGCCTTCCGGATCGACTGCGACGGCCGCCCCCTGCCGCCGGCCGTGGCGCTGACCCTGCGCCCCGGCATGACCCTGACGATCCGGGCCGGCCGGGCGGGGGCGTGGTGCACCCTCGCGGTGGCGGGCCGGATCGACGTGCCGCCGGCCCTCGGCTCGACTGCAACCCACACCCGCTCCGGGATGGGCGGGCTCGGGGGCCGCGCGCTCGCGGCCGGCGACGGGCTCGCGGTCGCCGACGCGCGCGCGTTCCTCGGCGAGGCCGCCGCCCTCGTCGCCCCCTGGCTGGAGCGGCCGCCGGACATGATCCGGGTCGTGCCCGGGCCGCAGGAGGACGCCTTCGCGCCCTCCGAGATCGACGCCTTCCTGTCGCGGGACTGGAGCGTGACGGCGATGGGCGACCGCATGGCCTGCTTCCTCGACGGCGAGCCGCTCCGGCACGCGCGGGGGCACGACATCGTCTCGGACGGCATCGCCATGGGCGCGATCCAGGTGCCCGGAGAGGGCCTGCCCGTCGTGCTGATGGCCGATCGCCAGCCGACCGGCGGCTACCCGAAGATCGCCACCGTGATCGGGGCCGATCTCGGCCGGCTGGCGCAGGCGCAGGGCGGTACGCGCCTGCGCTTCCGGGCGGTCTCCGTCGAGGAGGCCGTCGCGGCGCGCCGAGCCGAGGCCGCTTCCCTCGAAGCCCCCGTCGCCCTGGAGCCCGTGATCCGCACCGATTTCAGCTCCGAGTTCCTGCTCGGCCGCAACCTCATCGGCGGCGTGGTCGGGTAGGGCCCGGCCCCGGGCCTCTGCTACCATCGCGGCGCGCGACAGGGAGGACCAGGATGGCCAGCGTCGATCTCAACGCCGATCTCGGGGAAGGCTTCGGCGCCTATGCCTGCGGCGACGACGCGGCGATGCTCGACATCGTCACCTCGGCCAACGTCGCCTGCGGCCTGCACGCGGGCGATCCCGAGATCATGGCGGCGACCTTCCGGCTCGCGCGCGAGCGCGGCGTCGCGGTCGGCGCCCATCCGGGCTTCCCGGATCTCTGGGGCTTCGGCCGGCGCCGGATCCCCTTCACCGCGCCCGAGATCGAGCGGCTCGTGGCCTATCAGGTCGGCGCCGCGCAGGCGCTCGCGGCCTATGCCGGCCACCGCGTCGCCTACGTCAAGGCGCACGGGGCGCTCGCCAACCTCGCGGCGGCCGAGCCCGCGGTCGCGGACGCGGTCGCGCGCGCGGTGCGCGCCGTCGATCCGGATCTCGCGCTGCTCGCCATCGCGCTCAGCGCGCAGGTCCCCGCGGGCGAGGCGCTAGGGCTCGCCGTGCACCAGGAGATCTTCGCCGACCGCGGCTACACGGAAGGCGGCCAGCTGATCCCGCGCGGCGAGCCCGGCGCCCTGATCACGCGGGCGGATGAGGCCGCCGACCGGGTCCTCGCCATGGTGGAGGCCGGCGCCATCGTCACGGCGGGCGGTGCGCGCCTGCCGACGCCGATCCGCTCGATCTGCGTCCACGGCGACTCGGCCCACGCCGTCGCCACCGCCCGCGCGGTACGGCAGCGGCTCGACGGCGCCGGGATCCGGCTGGCGGCCTTCGCCGGGGCGGCGCCCCGGCCGTGACGCCCGCGGCCTCGACACAACCCTGTCATCCGGCCGCGGTTTGAAAGCGTTCGCGCGGCTCCGGCCCGCACGAAGCCTGTCTGCGGCGCGCGCGTGGGTCTAAGCTTGCCCGCGCCAGACGACTCGGGAGGTCCCGTCATGACGGTCGAAGCGGCAACGGCCCTTGCCTCGAGCCAGGGAAAGGCCTCGCGAACCGGGCTGATCGAGGCGGCCGCCGCCCTGGTCGAGCGCCAGGGCCACCCGGGCGGCTTCGTCAACGACCTGTTCGGGCGCGTGCCGCCGGAGGATCTGGCGCCCTACGCGGCCGAGGCGCTCGCCGCCATCGCGACCGCGGCGCGCCGCCACCTCGCGGACCCGCACCCGCCGGGCGCGCCGGCCGGCCTGTGGCTGCGCGACCTGACAGTGGAGCGCGGCGGGCGCGAGCGCGACCTGACGATCCTCGAGGTCGTCAACGACAACCGGCCCTTCCTGCTCGATTCGACGCTGGCCGAACTCGCGAACCAGGGCCTCGCCCCCTTGCTCGTCGCCCACCCGATCCTCGGTGTCGAGCGGGACGCGCAGGGCCTGCTTGCCCGGGTCGTCGGCGAGACCACGGCGGACGTGCAGGGCGCCTTCCGGCGCGAGAGCTTCATCCACATCCACCTCGACCGGATCGACGAGGATGAGGTGCGCACCCGCCTCACCGACGGGCTGGCGCGGGTCTACACGGACGTCGCGGTGGCGACGGACGACCACGCCGCCATGCTCGGCCTGCTCGATGCCCTGATCGAATCCTACCGCCGCGCGCCGCCGCCCGTCGCCGAGGCCGAGGCGCGCGAGGCGCTCGCCTTCCTCGAATGGCTGCGCGACGGCCACTTCACCCTGCTCGGCATGCGCGGCCACGGCCTCGACGGGCGCACCCACCCGATCCTCGGCGAGGCCGCCCTCGGGCTCCTGCGCGACCCGAAGGTCGAGGTGCTGCGCCTCGGACGCAGTCTCGTCGACATGACGCCCGAGATCGCGGCCTTCCTCGAAGGGCCGCAGGCGCTGATCGTGACCAAGGCCAGCGCCCGCTCGCGGGTGCACCGGCCGACCCATCTCGATTACATCGAGGTGAAGCTCTACACCGAGGCCGGGCAGCTCTCGGGCGAGCTGCGCATCGTCGGCCTGTTCGCCGCGACCGCCTATACGAGCCAAGCCCGGGAGGTGCCGTATCTGCGGGGCAAGGTCGACGCGGTCGTGGCCCGCGCCGGGCTCGACCCGACGAGCCATGCGGGCCGCACCCTGATCGAGGTGCTGGAGACCTATCCGCGCGACGACCTGTTCCAGATCGATGTCGACCGCCTGCACCGCTTCGCGCTGGCGATCATGGACCTCGCCGACCGCCCCCGCATCCGCGTGCTGTCGCGGCCCGACCGGTTCGGCCGCTTCGTCTCGCTCCTCGTCTACGTGCCGAAGGACCGCTACGATTCGACCGTGCGGTCCCGGATCGGCGCCTATCTCGCCGAGGCGTATGGCGGGCGCCTCTCGGCCGCCTACCCGGCCTTCCCCGAGGGGCCGCTCGCGCGCACCCACTTCGTCATCGGCTTCTACGAGAAGGGCACGCGCGAGCGCGACCCGGCCGCACTCGAGGCCGGCATCGCCCGCCTCATCCAGACCTGGGCGGACGCGCTGCGCGAGGCGCTCTCGCAGACGCTGCCGGGCCGGGCCGCCCGGTCGCTCGCGGCGCGCTACGCCGACGCCTTCTCGGTGGGCTACCGCGAATCCTACGCACCGACCGTGGCGGTCAACGACATCGCGATCCTGGAGCGGCTCGGCCCCGAGGCGCCGCGCGCCGTCGATCTCGGGCGGCGCGACACCGACCCGGACTCGCAGGTGCGCCTCAAGGTGTTCTCGCGCGGCGCCTCGCTGCCGCTCTCCGAGCGGGTGCCGGCGCTGGAGAATCTCGGCTTCCGGGTCATCAACGAGCGCACCTACCGGATCGAGCGCGGCGAGCCGGAGGCGAGCGTCTGGCTGCACGACATGCTGCTGGAACGCGCCTCCGGCGCGCCAATCGACCTCGCCAGGGCCGAGAAGCCGCTGGAGGCGGCGCTGCTCGCGCTCTCGCAAGGACGGGCGGAATCCGACGGCTACAACCGCTTGGTGCTCGAGGCAGGCCTCGACTGGCGCGACACCGCGCTGATGCGCGGGCTCGGGCGCTACCTGCGGCAGCTGCGCATCCGCTACGGCCAGGATTACCTCGCCGCCACGCTGAGCCGGCACGGCGCGCTCGCGGCGCGCATCGTCGCCCTGTTCCACGCCCGCTTCGACCCGGTTGCCGTCGGCGACCGCGAGGCCGCGCAGGCCGCGATCCGGGCCGAGATCGAGGCCGGGCTCGCCGACGTCACGAGCCTCGACGAGGATCGGATCCTGCGCCGCTTCGTCAACCTCGTGGAGGCCATGGTCCGCACGAACTTCTACCAGCGCGCCGAGGACGGGCACCCGCGCAGCACGATCGCCTTCAAGTTCGCCTGCGCCAAGGTCTCGGCCATGCCCCTGCCGCGGCCCTTCTTCGAGATCTTCGTCTATTCCCCCCGCGTCGAGGGCCTGCACCTGCGCTACGGCTACGTCGCGCGCGGGGGCCTGCGCTGGTCCGACCGGCCGGAGGATTTCCGCACCGAGATCCTCGGCCTCGTGAAGGCGCAGCAGGTCAAGAATGCCGTGATCGTGCCGGTGGGCGCCAAGGGCGGCTTCTTCCCGAAGCGGCTGCCGCCGGCCTCCGACCGCCAGGCCTGGCTCGCGGAGGGCACCGCGGCCTACCGAATCTTCATCCGCACGCTGCTCGAGCTCACCGACAACATCGTCGGCGACCAGGTCGTGCCGCCCGCCGACACGGTGCGGCACGATCCCGACGACGCCTACCTGGTCGTCGCCGCCGACAAGGGCACGGCGACCTTCTCGGACATCGCCAACGGCATCTCGCTCGAGCGCGGCCACTGGCTCGGCGACGCCTTCGCGTCGGGCGGCAGCCAGGGCTACGACCACAAGGGCATGGGCATCACGGCGCGCGGCGCCTGGGAGGCGGTCAAGCGCCACTTCCGCGAGATGGACGTCGATGTCCAGGCCGATCCCGTCACGGTGACGGGCGTCGGCGACATGTCGGGGGACGTGTTCGGCAACGGCATGCTGCTGTCCGAGAGCCTCAAGCTCGTGGCCGCCTTCGACCACCGCGACATCTTCCTCGACCCCGATCCCGACCCGGCCGCGAGCTTCGCCGAGCGCCGCCGCCTGTTCGATCTCGGCCGCTCGTCCTGGGCCGATTACGACCGGGCGCTGATCTCGCGCGGCGGCGGCGTCTTCCCGCGCAGCCTCAAGACGATCCCGCTCTCGCCCGAAGCCCGGGCGGCGCTCGGATTCGACCAAGCGGAGGCGACGCCCGCGGACGTGATCCAGGCGATCCTCAAGGCGCCGGTCGACCTTCTTTGGTTCGGCGGCATCGGCACCTACGTCCGCGCCGCGGCCGAGACCGACGAGGAGGCGGGCGACCGCGCCAACGACGCGGTCCGCATCACCGGCGCGATGCTGCGCGCCAAGGTGATCGGCGAGGGCGCCAATCTCGGCCTGACGCAGCGCGGCCGCATCGAGGCGGCGCGCGCGGGCGTGCGCCTCAACACGGACGCGATCGACAACTCGGCGGGCGTCAACACCTCGGACGTCGAGGTGAACATCAAGATCGCCCTGATGGCGCCCGAGCGCGACGGGCGCCTCGACGCGGAGGGCCGCAACGCCCTCCTCGTCGCCATGACGGACGAGGTCGCGGCGCTCGTGCTGCGCAACAATCAGCTTCAGACCCTCGCACTCTCGCTCGCGCTGCGGCGCGGGCCGGCCGAGACGGGCTTCTCCATGCGGGTGATGCAGGCGCTCGAGGCGGAGGGGCGCCTCGACAGGGCGGTGGAGTTCCTGCCCGACGACGCGGCCCTCGCCGAGCGCCTGCGACGCGGCGAGGGCCTGACCCGGCCCGAATACGCGGTGCTGCTCGCCTACGCCAAGCTTGCCCTCTACGACGCGATCCTGGCGAGCGCTGTGCCGGACGATCCCTATTTCGACCGCGAATTGCAGCGCTACTTCCCGCAGGCGCTCAAGCAACGCTTCCCCGACGCCGTCAGGGGCCACCGCCTGCGCCGGGAGATCATCGCCACCGCGCTCTCGAACATCATCGTGAACCGGGGCGGGCCGGCCCTCGTGACGCGGCTCATGGACGAGACCGGCGCCGACGCGGCGGCCATCGCCAAGGCCTACGCGGTGACGCGCGACGCCTTCGGCCTGATGGAGCTGAACCTCGCCATCGACAGCCTCGACGGGAAGATCTCGGGCGAGGCGCAGCTCGGCCTCTACGCCGAGGTCCAGGCCCTGCTCTCCAACCGGATCGTCTGGTTCCTCCGCAACCTCGACCTCGGCGGCGGCATCGCGCCGATCGTCGCCCGCTACCGCGAGGGCATCGCGGCCGTGCAGGAGGCGCTGCCGCGCATCCTCGACGCGGAGGGCCTCGCCGAGATCGAGGCGCGCCGGGCCGACCTCGTCGGCCGCGGCATGGCGGAGGAGCCGGCCCGGCGCCTCGCCTGCCTGAAGGCGCTGATCTCCGCGCCCGACATCGTGCGGATCGCCGAGACGGACGGGCACTCCCTGCCAGAGATCGCCGCGACCCATTTCGCGATCGAGCGGGCCTTCCGGCTCGACGACCTCACGGCCGAGGCCCGCAAGGTCACGGTCTCAGACACCTTCGACCACGTGGCGCTGGAGCGCGCGGTGGCGGGCCTGTCGCGCGCCCATCGCGGGCTCACCGCCGAGGTTGTGGGCGATGTCGGCGCCGGCCCCGAAGCCGTGGAGGCCTGGGCTGCCGCGCGCGGGCCCATGCTCGCCCGCATCCGCGGCGCCGTCGAGTCGATCGCGGCCTCGGGCCTGACCGTCTCGAAGGCCGTCGTCGCCTCGAGCCTTCTCGCCGATCTCGCGCGGCGGTACGAATGATGCAAGTCGGGAGGGCAGGGACTCTCGTGAGTGCGCACCGATGATCCGAGGGCCGAGCCGATGCTGAGATTCCTGCGCAACTGGTTCCTGCTGTCGCTGCCGCTCGGCCTGTTCGTGGCGCGGTTCATCGCCGTGGGCCAGCGCAAGGGCGCCCTGCGCCGCGAGGACGAGAGGGGCCGCTAGAGCATTTTCCGTGATTCCTGGATCACGGAAAATGCTCCAAACCATTGATCTGTCGCTTTTTCTGATCGCCAAAACGGCAACCACTTTGGCGGAAAACGCGCCAGTGCGACGTCCACGATTCCCGGCTCAGGGGCACCGCTCCAACCCTTCGTGGCGTCGCACCGTCTCGCGCCGAACCGGCGGCCAATTCAGCCGGGGTACCGTTCAGGCCGCGTGCCGGTTCGCCGCCGGGCCGAAATGGCCGAGATAGCGCGACGCGATGGAGGTCACCGGCAGGACCACGAACACGTCGGTGGTGCCGAACTGGCGGTCGATCACTGCCCCGTCGCCGAACGTGGCGCCGACGCGCAGGTAGCCCTTGATCAGCGGCGGCAGCGCCTGCAGGGCGGCCTTCGGGTCCACGGCCTCGCGGGCGAGCCGGTCCATCGGCACGTAGCGCTCGGGCAGGGCCCGCGCCCGCCATGCCTCCGGCGCGCGCGCGTGGTGATGGAGGAAGCTCAGCGGCAGGGCGAGGCGATCCGGATCGGTTCCCTCGAGGCTGGCGCAGCCCAGGAGCGCGTCGATCCGGTGGTGCAGCACGTAGGCGTAGATGCCGTGCCAGAGGAGCTCGACCGTGCGCTTCGTCCGGTAGGGCTTGAGCACGCAGGAGCGGCCGAGCTCGAGCAGCCGCTTGCCGGGATTGGCGGCGAGCACCGGCGCGATGTCGTACTCGCCCGCCGTGTAGAAGCCGAAATTCCGGTCGGCCGCCTCCTGCCGCAGCAGCCGGTAGGTGCCCACCACCTTCGGTCGCGGCTTCCGGAAGGGCTTCGCCTCGGTGGCGGCGTGGTCGATGACGAGGAGATGGTCGCAGACCGCGTCGTACTCGTCGACGTCGCGGCGCGAGAACATCGCCATCCCGGTCGGGATCGCCGACATCTCCTCGTAGAACACCCGGAAGCGCAGGCGCTGGGCCCGGCGCACCTCCGACTTGCGGGTGGCGAGGCGCACCTCCAGGCTGCCGATCCGGCCGAGGCTCGGATCGAGGCCGGGCGTCGCGAGCGGCGCCTTGAAGCGCTCGCCGAAGCGGATGGGCGTGGCGCCCGGCGGGATCAGGCTGCGCCCGCCGAAGCCCGGCAGGCCGGCCTCGGCGCTCTTTTGCTTGAGCCGGGTGATCGGGCCGTTGACGCCCTTCTCCCAGCCGCTCAGCCAAGCCGCGGAAGCGCCGCGCGCGAAGTTCGCGACCATGGTTCAGCCCGCCCTGCAGGAACACGGGACGCATCCCCTCGGAATGCCCGGCCCCGCGCCACGGGGTGGCACATCACCACGAAGCGCGCACGCTTTTATGACAGCCACGCGCCTGTCGCATCAGGGGGATGGCCGAAGGGAGGCGGCGCCGCGGCACGCGTTCGGGCGCGCGAGCCCGCCGCCCCCGTCACACGAACTGGTTCAGCCCCGGGATCGAGCCGACGATCGGGCCCATCACGTCCTCGCCGGCCTTCTCGCGGCCGAAGGCGAAGAGTTCCTGGCCCAGCGGCTGCATCTGGCCCATCGGCACGCCGGCCGACATCAGCTTCTGGCCGAGCGCCATGACGCCGCCGCCCATCATGCCGCCGAGCATGCCCATCAGCCCGCCGTTGCCCTCGCCCTCGTTCGCCTGCGCGATCAGGGTCTCGGAGCCCGGCATGGCGGCGACGAGCTGGCCCACCTCGGCGGCCGGCCCCTCCTTCTGCAGGAAGGCGAGGATGTGGCCGATCGCGGTCTCAGCCGTCGCGGCGTCGAGGCCGGTCCGGTTGGTCACGCGGGCAATCAGTTCTTCCATCGGGGTGCGCTCCTGAACGATCCTGCGCCGTCCTTCGGGCTTGACCACCGCGAAATCAAGCGGCGGCCGGGCGGCATCTGGAAAATAGGGCGGGCCGGCGGCATAACCTGGGGCGCGATCAGCGGGGAGTCGGTCGGATGACGGATGGCGGCACGATCCTGGTCGGCAAGAGCGGCGCGAAGCCCGAGCTTCTGACGCTGCGGCTCGCCAACCGCCACGGCCTCGTGGCGGGAGCCACCGGCACCGGCAAGACCGTGACGCTGCAGGTGATGGCCGAGGGATTCTCGAATGCCGGCGTCCCGGTCTTCGCCGCCGACATCAAGGGCGACCTCTCGGGGCTGGCGGCGAACGGCGAGGCCAAGCCCGCCTTCGTGAAGCGCGCCGAGGAACTCGGCCTCACCTACGAGCCCGACCGCTTCCCCACCGTGTTCTGGGATCTGTTCGGCGAGCAGGGCCACCCGATCCGCTGCACCGTGACCGAGATGGGCCCGCTGCTGCTGGCGCGGCTCCTCGAGCTCAACGACACCCAGGAGGGCGTGCTCAACATCGCCTTCCGGGTGGCCGACGAGAACCAGTGGCCGGTCCTCGACCTGAAGGACCTGCGCGCGCTCCTCGGATTCCTGTCGGAGAACCTGAAGGACGTCTCCGGCAAGTACGGCAACGTCTCGGCCGCGAGCGTCGGCGCTATCCAGCGCCAGCTCCTGATGCTGGAGAATCAGGGAGCGGACCGCTTCTTCGGCGAGCCGGCGCTCAACCTCGCCGACTTCATGCGGACCGACCGCGACGGGCGCGGGATCGTCAACATCCTGGCCGCCGACAAGCTGATGCAGAAGCCGCGGCTCTACGCGTCCTTCCTGCTGTGGATGCTCTCCGAGCTGTTCGAGGAGCTGCCGGAGGTCGGCGACCTCGACAAGCCGAAGCTGGTCTTCTTCTTCGACGAGGCGCACCTCCTCTTCAACGACGCCCCGAAGGCGCTGCTCGACGCGGTCGAGCAGGTGGTGCGGCTGATCCGCTCGAAGGGCGTCGGCGTCTACTTCGTGTCGCAGAATCCCCTCGACGTGCCCGAGACCGTGCTGGGGCAGCTCGGCAACCGGGTGCAGCACGCGCTGCGCGCCTTCACGCCCCGTGACCAGCGGGCGGTGCGCTCGGCCGCCGAGACCTTCCGGCAGAATCCGGGCTTCGACGTCGCCAAGGCCATCACGGAGCTCGGCGTCGGCGAGGCGCTGGTGAGTTTCCTGGAGGCCAAGGGCACGCCATCGGTGGTCGAGCGCGCCTTCATCGCGCCGCCGCAGGGGCGCGTCGGACCGCTCACCCCGGCCGAACGCGCCGCAATCATCGCCGAGAGCCCGCTGCGCGGGAAATACGACGCGGCCGTCGACAGCGAGAGCGCCTACGAGATGCTGGCCAAGCGCAAGGGTCTCGATTCGGCCCCGGCCGAGGCGGCGCAGGCCTCGGAGGGCGGCCTGGGCGGCCTTCTCGGCAGCCTCGGCGGCATGCTGGGCGGCGTCCTCGGCTCGAAGCCGGCCGCCGGCCAGGGCAAGGGAGGTCGCCGGCCGCCCCAGAGCCTCGCCGAGCAGATGGTCACCAACGCCGCCCGCTCGATGGCGCGCAGCGTCGGCACCCAGGTCGGCAACGCGATCCTGCGCAACGTGCTCGGCGGCCTGATGAAGAAGTAGCGTGGGAGCAAGCCGCGCGTTGACAAAACGGCCCCGCCCGGACTATCCACCCGGCACCACGCGCGGCTTCCTCGCAGAAGTCCGCGCGTTTCGCGTTTCGCCGCGGGCCACCCTGCCGGTCGGGACGAACTGATAAAAAGCCGGTCCAGGGGCTCGCTCCGGAGGCCGATCGGAACACGAGAGAGAACGATGTTCGCAGTCATCAAGACCGGCGGCAAGCAGTACCGCGTCGCCGCCAACGACACCATCACGATCGCGAGCCTCGAGGGCGAGGCCGGATCGAGCGTGACCTTCGGCGAGGTCCTGCTGTTCACGGACGGCGACGCCACCCAGGTCGGCGCGCCGCTCCTGTCGGGCATCAGCGTCACGGGCGAGATCGTCGGCCATGGCCGCGACAAGAAGGTGATCGCCTTCAAGAAGCGGCGCCGGCAGAACTCGCGCCGCAAGCGCGGCCATCGCCAGCACCACACGGTCGTGCGCATCACCGGCATCGACGCCGGCGCCAAGAGCGCGAAGGGCTGAGCCCCGCTCGCCCCGCCCCCGTTCGAATTCGGAGCTAGATTTCCATGGCACACAAGAAAGCAGGCGGCTCGTCCCGCAACGGCCGCGACTCGGAAGGCCGGCGCCTCGGCGTCAAGAAGTTCGGCTCGGAGGCCGTGATCCCGGGCAACATCATCGTGCGTCAGCGCGGCACCAAGTGGCACCCGGGCACCAATGTCGGGATGGGCAAGGATCACACCCTGTTCGCCCTGACGGAGGGCCGCGTGCGCTTCGAGACGAAACGCGGGCGCGCCTTCGTGGCGGTCGTACCGCTTCAAGAGGCGGCCGA
Source organism: Methylobacterium nigriterrae (assembly GCF_037106235.1). Lineage (NCBI taxonomy): Bacteria > Pseudomonadati > Pseudomonadota > Alphaproteobacteria > Hyphomicrobiales > Methylobacteriaceae > Methylobacterium > Methylobacterium nigriterrae. The sequence goes on from NZ_JBAWTG010000008.1 coordinate 118,685, forward strand.
GTAGGCGGCGGACAAGCTCGACAGACGAGGAGCTTCCCGCCGGTGTCCCACACCGAACCCGGCGGATCCGAAGCATCCTCGTGGCCCTGACAGAGGGCTCGGGTTGCGAACGGAACGCGGGGGAGGATGGGATGCCATCTTCCCCCTTCTTCGTCCGAAGATCTGAGGCGGTCCGGCCGCCCCCTGATCGGAGCCGAGCATGTTCCCCGACCTGACCCGTGACGACGTCTTCCGGCTGGAGACCCGGCGCCTGTGGCTGCGCTGGCCCTGCGCCGCGGATGCCGCCGCGATCGTGGACCTCGCGGGCGACCGGGCGGTCTCGGAGATGACCGCGCGGATCCCGCACCCGCTCGACCGTTCCACGGTCGACGGCTTCGTCGTCAAGGCGCGCTGGACGAACACGGAGGGGCGCTCCCTCGTGATGGCAATCGCCCCGCGGGGGCGGCCCCAATCCCTGATCGGCATCGTCTCGATCGAGCCGGATCCCGGCGCGGCCGGACCCCATCTCGGCTACTGGCTCGGCGCGCCGCACTGGGGGAGGGGCCTCGGCACGGAAGCCGTCGGCGCCCTCGTCGAGGCCTACTTCGCCTACACGCCGGGACAGACGCTGACCTCGGCGGCGCGCGTCGAGAACGCGGCCTCGCGGCGCGTGCTGCAGAAATGCGGCTTCGCGCGGACAGATGGGGTGATTGGGGTCAGGCCGCGGTTCGGCTGAAGGCGGCTGCTCCTGTCGAGATGTGAGATCGTGGTCGACGTCGGATCGCCACACGCATCAGGAAGGAGCAGCCATGCGCTACTTTGCCGGACTCGATGTCTCGCTGGAAGAGACCGCCA